>JBCDJT010000018.1:0-55694 GCA_038747545.1 Bacteroidota bacterium | reverse complement strand
TGCACGAGGGCGTTGTTGTAGGCAGACCAGTTGCGAATGCGGTAGGTGTCAGGCATGGGTGTGATGCAGAGTCGGAGGCGCTACTGCCACGGACGAAGCTGCACTGATGATCCGAACGGCTGCTCCGTGCAACAAAGCCCCGCGCAGTACAAAATATGCTGGCGGTATGTACGGCTTACTTGGTCCTTCACGCGCCCAGCGTCACGGCGGCATGGATGGCAGCACGGCAAGCTGTTGCGGTATCCCCCGAGGCTAGACAATCGTCAGCCAGCGAGGCTCACCATACGCTGGAGGCTTGGAGATGCACGCAGCGTGCTCACTGCCAGGTAGCGGCGTTCTGTGGTTTTCCCCAGGCGGTGTAGAGGTCGACGAGGCGTTGGCGTGCGGTCTCAGTCTCAGCCGTGCGCTCTGCGGCAGCGAGGATAACATGACTAGCGGTTAGCACAGCTTCGGCCTCGGCATAGCGCCCTTGCTTGGTAAGGCAGGAGCCCAGTGCGCTCTGAGCCTCTGCCGTGCGCCAGTGTTCGGCGCCGAACGTGTCGCTGCCGATAGCTACGGCGTTGGTGAACTGCGTTTCGGCTTCGGTGTAGCGGCCTCCATCATGAAGGAGATGGCCAAACTGAAGGGTGTAGAGCAGACGGTTGGATTGGCCCCCGTTGATGCGTGTCCACAAATCGAGCGCCTCGGCAAATAGGCGCTCAGCTGCTTCGACATCGCCTCGCGCGCGGTGGATCATTGCAATCGAGGCTAGGGTGCGGGTATACCGGTCCTGTTCTTTGCCGTTGTGCTGCTCGTATAATCCGAGCGCCTCGCGCAGATATCGTTCAGCCGCTTCCAAATTGCTACCTTCGTCCAGCAGTATTTTGCCAAGTCGCTCGGTGGAGTAGATCACATCGGGATGGTCAGGGCCGAGTTTGTCACGCTGGTACGTGAGTGCATCGCGCATGAGCGATGCGGCTTCGGCATACTGCTTCAGAAAGATGAGGAAGTCAGCGAGGCGTGTCTGCGAGACCAAGGTGAGGTTGTGCGCTTCGCCAAGGAGCTTGCGGCGCATGGTCCAGGATGAACGGTAGAGCGGTTCAGCCTCGTCGTCTTTGTACTGGTTCGCGAGCGCCACAGCGAGGTTGAGTTGGCTGCTGGCTACCAGCGGATGCTCATCGCCAAAGCGCTTAAGCCGGATATCGAGCGCAGCCCGGTAGTTCTTCTCGGCAGCTGGATCATCGCCTTCCCAGCTGTTGGCTAAGGCGAGGTTGTTAAGGAGCCGTGCGACCTCCGAGTGTTCAGGCCCTTGCTCGGCACGCCGTATGGCAAGAGCCTCTTCATAGAGCGGCTTCGCCTCGGCAGGACGATCCTGGTACGTTAACGCGAGGCCGAGGTTGTTCAAGCTCGTCGCGAGGGCAAGCGGATCGGTATTGGACCGCATGCGGCGGCGCTCCAGCGTTTCGCGGTGCATGGCCTCGGCTTCGGCATAATCGCCTAAGCGCCATGCCACGATGCCCAGCTCGTTCGTGCTGTGCATGAGATCACGGTGGTTGTCTGGAAGCAGGCTGCGACGCAGCGCCAGGGCCAGACGGTGCAGGCTATCGGCATCAGTGTAGCGGCCTTGGTAGCGGCGGTTGATGGCCAGCTCGTAGAGGCTAGTGGCCACGAGCGGATGCTGCTCGCCATGCAGGGCGCGTCGCGTAGCCAGGGCGTCTTCCAAGAGCGCTTCTGCTTGGTCGTAGTCGCCCAGCTTGTGGTTGAGGTCGCCCATCACCGTCAGCATCTCCGCACGGATCTCGGGCTGTTCTGTCAGCTCGGTGGCGATGCGTGCTGTGCCTTCATCGAGCAGGTCGCGGGCCGTGGCGGGCTCAGGGCGGTCAGGGTCGGCGGCGTCGAAGAGGTCCACGACGAAGTCTTTGATCTGCGTCGCCTTGTCGGCTTCGAGCGTGGCACGGTCGCGTTCGAGGCCCAATCGGTACGTGTAGAACCCCACAAGGCTGGTGACGAGCAGCAGCACCGCCGCAGCCGTAGCTAGCGTCGCGCGGTTGCGGCGGGCAAACTTGCCTAGTCGGTAGCTGAGCGTGGGCTGTTGCGCCGAGACGGGCATCCCCGCCAGGTGCGCCCGTAGATCGGCGCCCAACTGCTCGGCGGACGCATAGCGCTGCTCAGGCTCTTTGCGCAGCGCCTTGAGGCAGATGGTATCGAGGTCGCCCGCGAGGCGTTGGCGCAAGCGCTGCGGTGCCGTGGAGCGGGTAGTAGCGCGTGTGGCGCCGTCTGCGGTGCCCGTAGTCTCGCCGATGACGGTGCTCGGCCGCTTGGGTTCGGCGTGCAGCACGAGGTCTTCCATCGCCCGCCGTGCGTGGCCGGCTAGGTCGAACGGCCGCTGTCCCGTCAGCAACTCGTACAGCAGCACCCCGAGCGCGTACACATCCGAGGTCGTCGTCATGCTGGTGCCTGCGATCTGCTCCGGGCTGGCATAGGCCGGGGTCATCAGGTGCATCCCCGTCTGCGTCACCGTGGCGTGCAACTGCTCGTCCTCGGCAAGCAGCTTGGCAATGCCGAAGTCCAGCAGCTTCACCCGGCCGTCGTTGGTGACGAGGATATTACTCGGCTTGAGGTCGCGATGGACGACCAGGTGCTGGTGTGCGTACTGCACGGCCTCACATACATCCCCAAACAGCAGCAGCCGGTCGTCAATCGACAGCGCATGTGCGTCGCAATACGCGTCGATAGGTTGGCCATCGATGTACTCCATGGCGAACCACGGCAGGCCCTCCGGTGTAGTGCCGCCGTCCACCAAGCGGGCGATGTTGGGATGCTGAAGCTTGGCTAGCACCTGCCGCTCGTACTGAAACCGCCGCCGCAGCGCGTCCGAGGCTACGTGACGTACTACCTTGAGCGCCACTTGCTGCTCAAAGGTACCATCGGCGCGCTCAGCGAGAAAAACGGTGCCCATACCGCCGTGCCCCAACTCGCGCACCAGCCGGTACGGGCCCACCGTCTGCTGCACGGCCACCACAGCGAGGTCAGTAGATATCATCGGAAGCTCGGTCAGCAAGTCAGCCGCCTGGGCGTCGACTACTGCTGTTGCGTCGAGCTCTTCGAGCAGGCCCGCGAGGTGATGCCGCAAGTCGTCGTCCTGCAAGTCGCTCAGGAAAGCCGAGCGCTCTGCTTTGGGAAGGGCTAAGAGGTCAGCAAACAGACGGTCGATCTCGGCAAAGCGGTCTAGGAAGGACATCAGGGCGTGAGCTTAAGGATGGGCGGTTGCTATAGAGCTATCCGAAAAAGCGGACCCGCAGCCGCCACGGCGAGGTGCGCGAGAAATTAGTTTCTCATGAGGTAGCCGAGGTACGCCTTGGCGCGGGTCCATTCGCGCTCCGCCGTGCGCTTTGAGGTGCCCAGGGCAGCAGCGGTTTCGTCCATGCTCAGGCCGCCAAAGAATCGGCACTCCACGATGCGCCCCATCCGCTCGTTGTGCGCCATCAGCTTGTCGAGGGCTTCGTTGACGGCCAGCAGCGTCTCCGTCTGGTCGAGGTGTGCCGCAGCGTCGGTTTCGAGGGTGAGGTTGCGCGCGCCGCCGCCGCGCTTGGCGGCGTTCCGGTGGCGGGCATAGTCCACCAGGATGTCGCGCATGCACCGCGAGGCGATGGCGCAGAAGTGCATCTCGTCTTGCCACTCCAGGTGCGTGTGGTCAACGAGCTTGAGGAAGGCTTCGTGGACGAGCGCGGCCGTATCCAGCGTGTGGTCAGCGCGCTGACGCCGCAGCCGGGCATGAGCACGCCGGTGCATCTCGTCGTAGACGAGCGGGAAGAGGGCGGCAATGGTTTCGGGGCCGCCACCGCTTCGCCGGTAGTCGAGCAGCAGGGTCGTCGCGAGTGAAGGAGCAGACATGAGGGTGTTGGCTAGGCGGTCGTATGGGGGCTCGATGCCCACGAACGCAGGTGGGGGCATGGTACTGTAGCCTGTGGCCTTGTGCAAGCCACACAACGGGCTTTGCGGTGAGGTTCAGGCAGCCTGATCTGTAGGCGTTCTCGCTATCACTAGCGCTATGGCATTGCTGCACTTTAGATCGCTCCGCCGGATTTGTAATGTGTCTTCCGGTACAAGAACGCGCTATTGATAGGGCGCGTATGTGGCTAATGGCCAGTAAGCCGTTTCAGGCGCCTTCTACACCATGCGGAGCAGCTAAGCGAGATGCTGCATAGGCAGAGGGCGCCATGCCGTACTGCTGCCGAAAGGCTTTAGCGAAATACGAGTCGCTCTTGAAGCCAGTAAGGTGGGCGACTTCTTTGACGCTGTGATGTGATTGACGTAGCATCTGAGCCGCCCGCTCAAGGCGCATATGCCGGATGAGGGAACTGGGGCTTTCATCCGTCAAGGCTCGAATCTTGCGCAGCAACTGGCGGCGACTCATGTGTACCGCGTTGGCCAATGCGTCCGTCGTGAAGGCTGGGTTGCCAAGCTCGGCTTCAATGGTTTGCTTGATGTTGTACAAGAACCCCAACTCTTCGGGCAGGAAGTCTACCTGCTCGGTGCCTAGCATGAAGAGTTCTTGGCTGTACTTCTTCCTGAGGGCGCGCCGTTGCTCAATAAGTATGCGCACGCGAAGCCGCAACTCTTCCGCATCGAACGGTTTAGCCAGGTAGGCATCGGCCCCCGTGCGAAATCCAGCGCGTCTGCTTTCGGCATCGGCCTTAGCGGTAAGCAGCACGACGGGGATATGACTGGTACGCTCATCGGCTTTCAAGGCATCGCACAAGCTGAAGCCGTCCATATCGGGCATCATCACGTCCGACACTACGAGGTCAGGGACCAGCGTCTGGGCATGTTCCAGGCCGATGCGTCCATTTGGGGCTTCGAGCAACGTGAATAAGCCCGTCAAATGCGCCTTGATATAGGCTCGCATGTCGGCATTATCCTCGACGATTAACACCAGCATGTCGTCCTCAGCGACTTCTCCTAGCGGAGTGGGCAGGATCTCAGCGGTCTTGGATTTCTCAAGGGGGTAAGTGGCAGGCAGTATGTCTACAACCTCGGGCGCCACAGGTACGCCATCGCCTGTGTGCCCCGCCGGCATCGGGGCACTCGGTAGATGAATGGTGAAGGTGGTCCCCATGCCCACCGTGGTTGTAACGTCAATTGTGCCCTTATGGAGCGAGATCAACTCCTTGACGAGCGCCAGCCCAATGCCTGTACCTTCGTGCGGCCTCGTTGGCGTGTTATCAGCTTGGTAGAAGCGGTCGAAGAGGTGGGGCAGGTGCTTATGGGCTATGCCGACCCCAGTATCATGCACGCTCAGGATCGCCACCTCATCTTCGGTGTCGAGCGTGATCGCTATGCGCCCACCATCAGGGGTGAATTTGAACGCGTTCGCGAGCAGATTGACAAGCACTTTCTCCAGCTTATCCGCGTCGAAACTGAGTTCGAAGGCCGGTAGGGCAGGCGTGAAGCTGAACGTGATAGACCGGCTCTGCGCCAAGGATTCAAAGAGTGCGGCCCGTTGACGGACAAAGTGCACCAGATCGTGCGGCCGTGCATAGAGAGTTAGGCTTCCCGCTTCCAACTTGGAGAGGTCGAGCAGTTGATTGATGAGTTGAAGCAAACGCCGTGCGTTGCGCCCTACTCGGTCAATCTCTTCGTGTGCAGGTGTTGGGAGCGCGCCATACCGCCCTTCCTTAAGATCTGTCAGTGGGCCTAGGGTTAGCGTCAGGGGCGTGCGAAACTCATGGCTGATGTTCGCCAAGAAGCGCGACTTGAGTGCATTGGCCCGCCGCAATTCATCGGCTTGGCGTTCGACCTCGGCCGTTCGGTCTGATACTTTCTGCTCCAATGCGTAGTTGCGCAAACGTATCTGATACGTGCGGTACCGAAAGAACGCCATGATGCCGATGCCTGCGAAGAGGAGGCACAGTGTCAAAAACCAGCGCGTCTCCCAAAAATGAGGCAGGCGCTCCATCGTGAACATAGCCTGTGGCGCCTGCCATACCCCGCCGATGCCTGCTTGCAGTTCGAAGGTGTACGTACCCGGCGAGACGTTGGTGTACGTCGCAGTGCGTGCCAAGCCCGCGTTGCGCCATGCCGTCTCAAAGCCCGTGAGCCGATAGCGCATACGCACATTCTCGGGGCTGGAGAAATGGAGAGCAGCAAAGTCAATCTCGAAGTTGCGCTCGCCAGCGTCAAGCGTACTGGTTTCGCCAAGCAGGCGCGGCTCGGCCTCTACCCGCAGGGCTTCAACAACTAGGGGGATGGAGGCTGTTTGGGCATGCACTTGGGTCGGATCTACGACGGACACGCCATCGTGTGTGGGAAACCAGAGGCGGCCGTCGGCAGCTTTGAGGCCTGCCGGCTGCATCCCGCCTGCAGCTTGCCGGTTGCCCAGGCCATCGCGCTCGGTATATACCACCGGCGTGACGGACGAGCGCTGACCTGCCATCGCTTCGCTGAGCGCAGGTTTCTCTATCCAAAAAATGCCACGACTCGAACTCAGCCATAGGCGGTCAAAGTCGTCTTCGAGGATACGGAAGATGGTGTTGTCGGCGAGCCCTTGTGTGGCTGAAATACACTGAATGGGGATCTCGGCAAAGGGAATCGTATCGTTATAAGCGAGCCGACACAGGCCCCGATCTTCGGTGCCAATCCATAGCACGCCCTCACGATCTTCGTGGATGTCAAGGATGTTGTTCGATGCGAGCCCGTGATCGACAGTCAGCGCTTCAAAGGAATGCTCCACAAAGCGCATCAACCCTCCGCCATACGTGCCTAGAATTATAGATCCGGCATCCGTTTCATGGAGTACACGCACCCAGTTGTTGGTTAGGCCGTTCGTCGTGTTGTAATGGGTCCAGGTTGTATCGGTGCCAGTTGGTGTACCAAGGAGCACACCCCATTTCGACCCAAGCCACAAGCGTCCGTGTCGGTCTTCGTGGATGGCGGCTACATTCTCGTAGAGATCTGACGGAATCCCTGGAAGGGTGGGAATAATGCAGCGCTCGCCCGAGACGAAGCAATGTTCATAGTTGGTACCTACCCAAATCGTCCCTGACCGATCTTGGTGAAGCCCCCACACAATGTCGCCCGGTTGTTGGACGCGCGAATAGCCTTTGCGCGGGAAGTAGATACTCGGTCGATCCCGGTAATCCTTCAAGAGATCGAAGGGGGCGATAATCCCGTCTTCCAGGACGGCTAGCCCATAGTCCGTGCCTATCCAAAGCCTGCCTCGCCTGTCTTCTAGGAGGGTCGTGGCTTTGCTACTAGGCAGGCCATCCTGCGCGGTGTACGTGCGAAAAGTGGCCGATTGCAGGCGGTACAACCCGTTCGATCGCGTGCCAACCCAGATATTTTGCGCGGCATCAAGGTGTGCTGTCAAAATGGGGCTTTGGGCCGAAAAGACGACTTCGTCACCTCTGTAGAGACGATTCTCTTGGAAGCGCCAATAGATGCCCTTGGCATCGCGCATCAACTCCGCCTCAAAAGGGACTTCGAGAAGTATGGCACCGAGGCTGCTAGTCGCTTCCTGTTCAGAAACGGTCAGCCACCCCGCGTGTGTGCCTCGTGTACGGTACGAGGGATGGTGAACAGCAGCTACATGGAGCTGGCCGTTCTCATCTTGAGCAAGGCTGCGGGCGTTTATGATATAGGGTTCGCCTGCTACTAGAAGGGGCGTGAAGTGTCCGTTGTTTTGCAGCTGATAGAGGCCATCTCGCGTGCTCACCCATAACGTGCCATCTTCCGCTTCTAGCAAGTCATGGATCCGCGCACGTGGTAATCCATCATCGGTTGAATAGCGGCGGACGGAGCCATCCGGCATGAGGGCTAGGATATCCCCGCTGTAGGTGCCCATCCAGAGGGTGCCTTGGCGGTCGCGGAGGAGCACCCAACCTTTGGCGCGAATCGCGTCGGGACGGTAGGGTTGAATGCGTCCGGCTTTGTACAGGCTGAGGCCGTCGTCTGTCGCAATCCACAGGCTATCGCCATCATCCCAAAAGCGTCGGGAGACGATGTCCTTGTACGTGGTGCTGAGCCGCCCGCCAGAAGGCGTATAGGGAGTCGTGAACAGCCCTTCCCGGTACTTGATCAGGTGGGCCTGTTGAGTCTGGATCCAGAGGTCGCCAACCTTGCTTTCGTACAGGACAGCAAATTGATTGTTGGGCAGTGCAGGCGTGTTGAGTGTTGTAAAAGAGGTGAACGCCAGGCCGTTGAAGCGTGCTAACCCATTGCCTGTTGCAAGCCAGAAAAAGCCATCCTGTGTTTGATGGATATCATAGACCGCATTGCTGGGCACGCCGTCCTCTACGGTCCACTGCTTGGCTACATAGTCCGGGTGTACCTCATGGTCAGTCGATTGCGCCGCTGCTGTTCCCATAACCAGCACGGCAAGCCCGTACCGCAAGCAGGAATGGAGAATGCGCGTGATTAGACAGGGCATAACTGAGCGGTGGGGTGAGCCACGGTATTTCGTGCCGTGACTATCGGGAATGAATGCTAAGATACGCGATGCGCGAATTCCTTGGAAAGGACCATGGAGCGGTGGCGAGAAGCGCAGAGGCGAACCGAAATAGGAGCATAAGTCCCGGCCGTGTCCTCTCCCCACCGAGCGCCGTTGGGTCTGCTTCCGGAATTGTATGGCATGTTGGTTTCGCGTTGCTTGTGTTTTTGACATGCGGAAAAGGGGGCAGAGAGGCAAATGTCCCAAATGAGCAAGAGAACGTCCCGAGAGAGCAAGGCTAAAAAAAGCACGAAAAAGGGGCTTTTGCTAAGCTAGGGACGCGCCAAGGCTCCAGGCATGGCAGCCGCGGTACGGAACACCGCATCGCTGCAGGCAGGCACCCGGCGCGCAGTCGACAGGCCCGTAGTGGAGGCGATCACTGCCTACGCCTGTGGCTCTTCTCATACTTCGAACAGAACCCTCTGCCGTTGTGCTTGGCCTATCCAATCAACCCACCGTCATGGAGCGCATCCAGTCGCTCAGCGCGATGGTAGTCCGGGGCATTCATCGCGCTAGTTGGAGCGTTCATCGTATGCATGACGATGGCGATACAGGCTCCAGACGCACGGCTTGGAGAGCTAGAAGCTACGGCAGGGCTGGGACGACCCAGACCACATCAAAAACCAAGGTCGCTCACGTCCTTCACGCGTCTCCGCGTGAGCCCAGCCTGCGAGGTGCCGAGCTGCGGGCGACTGTAGGGCAGCACGTGCTCTTCAGCACGCTCAACACCCTGTATGCGCTCAGCCTGGATCAGTCTACGCAGGCACCCCGGGTCATCCTCAAGCTGGCCGATCTGATGCGCTACATCCTCTACGAGTGCCAGGTGCCCCGCGTGCCGCTTGCCAAAGAGCTGGCCTTCCTAGAGCGCTACCTCGAGCTAGAACGCCTCCGCGTGGTCGGCAAGATGAAGGTACATCTGCATGTGGTGGGCCTGTTCAAAGGGCAGCAGGTGGCGCCGCTTCTCTTCATATCGCTCGTAGAGTATGCCTTCAAGCACGGCGTGCAGCATCGCTCTGATGGCGCCTTTCTGCATATCCAGGTTCACATCCCAGACGATGAGACCATCGCCTTCAGCGTCGAAAAGAGCACCGCATGGTCACCTACAGGCACTGACCAGGCTTCCTATGATGACCTCGCGCTGAATGCCATTCAGAAGCGGCTAGTGTTGCTCTACCCAGGCATGCACCAGTTCGAGGCGACCGTTAATGAGTGTCTTTACCACGCCCAACTCACTATTCCCGCACGCTAGTGCTCTACCCACATGAATACTTGCTTGCTGCAGTTGAAGAAAGTGATGAACACATGGCGGATGCCGCACAGCTTTTACGGAATAGCTCATAGGGACAACCTATCAGGGGCCGCACGCTACTTGGAGTTGCGCTGGCTAAGACATCCTTACTGGAAGATCTGGAAGCCCCGTCCGTGATCAACCGCACCATTCATCCATATTTGTAGCTGACAATGCTGTGTTCTACAGTTCACTCACCATTCCTTGCACGTCGTCCCCGCGTCACGGCCCTGGGGCGTGATGTCTTGGGAGTCTGTGTACTTCTGTTAACCCTTGTGCCTAGCGTGGCGCAGGCGCAGACGCGGTATGCGCTGGGCTTTGATGCCCTGACGGATGAATGGGACTATATCGCCATCAATGGGATATTCGGTCAGATCACGTTTGGCGATACGTACACCATCGAGACCTGGATAAACACGTCTCGAACCGATGGGGGCGGGTTCATTTTTTCACAGACTAAACAGGTCAATGCCACGCGTGAAATTTCTCTCGCTGTAGGTACCTCGGGTAACATCGGCTTCTACCACGATGGGACGAGCCTGTCGTATCAGCCCGCTAGCGATATACGGGACGGCGAGTGGCACCATATCGCAGCTGTAAAGACGACAGAGGAGATGATTCTGTACCACAATGGGGTGCAGGTTGCCTCATTGGACAACACGGATGGCGCGACGGGAATTGGTTACCCCGTGATTGGCCGTCGAGGGCAATTGGATTCTGCAAGTCCATTTGTAGGATACATCGACGACTTTCGCATCTGGAGTACCGCACGGTCGGCCACAGACATCCGCAACAAGCGCACCTTCAAGCTCACCGGCAGCGAAAGCGGGCTTGAGCTCTATTATCCACTCGATGAAGGGAGTGGGACGACAGCCAACGACGCCACAAGCAACAATAACGATGGCACCATCCTCGGTGACCTAGACTGGATTGAGTCCACTGTGATCACTGATTCCAACCCAGACATTGAAGCCGAAGCTGGGAATGCCCTGCGGTTGGGCTCAGGCGATGAATACGTACAGGCGAACGCCGTGTCGGCTAGCCTAACTGGAGACTTTACTTTAGAGGCGTGGGTCGAGCCGGAGTCGAGCCAACCGGGTGGCGGTGGTGCCATATTTGCGCTGAACACGAGTAGTGGCGGCAATACGATGCTGCTCATGTACGACGACGATAAAGACTACTTTCGGTACTTTGATGGTGGCACGGATAGTGCGACGGCTTCCAGTTATCCCGCAGGACAGCGGTATCATGTGGCGCTCAGTGTAGCCAGTGGAGCCATGACCTTGTACATCAATGGCGCGGTCGCACACACCAGCACACTGACCGCGACGATTGACGCCACCACCCAGTTTTCGCTCGGACAAGAGTTCGACGGTGCTACCCCTACAAACGAGTTCGAAGGGTTGATGGATGAGGTACGCGTCTGGGACGATGCCCGTACCGCTGATGAAATCCGAGCGCTGATGTTTACCACGCTCAACGGTTCGGAGGATGGCCTGCTATCGTACTTCCAATTCAACGAGTCGTCGGGTACCACATTGAGCGATGCTGTGGGCGGGCTCGACGGTACGCTGGTCAACATGGAAGGCGACGAGTGGGAAGCCTCTACCATTAAGCTAGGCACTACCGCCCTCCATGCCTTGTCGTCAACAGGCGCCTACACGTTTACCGATGTGGACCTACGTGTTAGTGTGACGGCAGTATCGGGGAGCGGCTCTATTTTGGGCGCCCGCTTTGATGAAAGCCCGAGTACCGTTCCAAGCGCCTCGGCAATTGCCAACGTCTACGATGACCGCTACTGGATCATCGACGCCCATGATTTTACTAGCCTCACCTCTGACGTCCGGTTTACGCTTTCGGAGAATGTCAGTAGTTATGAGGCACAGCAATTCCGCCTTTACCAGCGCGACGGCGACCATGTGACGGACTGGACCTTCGTGGGTAGTGGCACAGCCCGCAGTGGCAGCAACGTCACCTTTAGCGATGTACCGCTCGGTGGACAGTTTGTGGTTGCGCGCGTGGATACGTCGCCGAGCACCATTGCAGGCAATGCCTTGGCGTTCGGTGATACCGGAGCGTACGTGCAAGCGGATGCACTTTCAGCACAGTTGACTTCGAACTACACACTGGAAGCTTGGATTCAGCCATCAGTATCCGGTGCTAGTAACGATGCCATTTGGAGTGTAAACACCTCAGGCGGAGACGATGTCGTCGTCGTGTTTTATGACTTCGCCAACGACCGTTTTTGGTTCAAAGCTGGAGAGTCGAATATCGTCAGCGCGGAGAATTATCCTCCTGAGCGGTTGTATCACGTCGCCCTCATCCACGATAGCGCAACCTCCGAATTATCGCTATACGTGGACGGAGAACGGGCTATCCAGAATACTCAATCCAGCACGATTGACGCATCCAACACCTTCACCATCGGGCAAAACCTCGATGCCTCGCCAGATCAAGAGTTCGCGGGGCTTATCGACGAGGTTCGAGTCTGGAAGGTGAATCGCTCGGCAGACCAGGTGCGAGCCAGCATGCGAGCCCCTCTATCAGGAAGCGAAGCCGGTTTAGTGGCTTACTACCAGTTCAACGAATCATCTGGTAGTACTCTCGTTGATGTCATCGGCGGCCATGATGGGACGCTGGTTGGCATGAGCGATGAGGACTGGACGACGTCCAATGTAGCGTTCGGATCCACGCAGCTGCAGGCCGTAACGACAACCGGTACCGTCACCTTTTCTGATGCCGATGGAGCCTTGACCACAACAAGTCTGGATGGTACCGGGTCAGTGGTGATGACGTTGCTGGATGAAGCACCCACAACGGTGCCAGCTCCTCTCGCGATTGCGGAAGTCTTTTCGCGGTATTGGATTGTCACGCCCTATGACATGAACAGCATCACGGGCGACCTCACCTTGACGCTCTCCTCGCTCAGTGTGACGGAGCCTGGGTTGCTCAAGCTGTTCCACCGGACCAATGAAGCCGAAGACTGGGCCGTAGCCACCAGTGCCTCAGCCATCAACGGCAACGACGTCACGTTTGAGGGTATTGACACGTTCGGGCAGTTTGTGATTGCCGCCTTTGAGCAGGTGACGGTGGATGCTGGGACTATGCTGGAGTTCGATGGCACCAACGACTACATCAGCTTCTCCCCTGAGGCGTTCCCGCTCTACGAAGGGACTATCGAGCATTGGGTCAAGTACGACAATACCGATGGCACAGGGATACTCGTCACCGTGGGGGCTTCCGGGCAGAACGGATTCGGAGGGAGCACCGCGCACGAAATACACACGACGGTAGATGGCGGCAAGCCGAACTTTTTCTTCCAACTAGGGGAAGGCAATGTATCTGTAACGGGCGACACGGACTTGGCAGCCGGTCAATGGTACCACATCGCGGCTACCTATGCGTACGAGAGCGGTGTCCTTACCCTGCGACTCTATGTCGACGGGGAGTTGGCCAAAGAGACATCGGAAACGATTGTACTGAGCAGTGAAGAAGTAGCTGCATCGGCGCTCGTCGCAGGTCATATTGGGGCCCCCGTCAATGGAGGGACGGGCGTAACCAATCGCTTATTTGAGGGCATGGCTGACGAGGTACGGATCTGGCGGGCTGCACGCTCTCAGGCCGAGATCCAAGCTACCCTACATGAATCCCTGACGGGGCTCGAACAAGATCTCGTCATGTATTGGCCGCTGAATGAGGGTGAAGCCGATACATATGCAACCACGATAGCTGACATTGTGGGGGGCTATGATGGCACGCTAGAAAATATGGTCTCCTCAGGCAGCGGCATCTCGCCTTGGGAAGCTTCGGAAGTGGTGCTGGGCACGAGTCAGTATCAAGCCGTTACAGCAACGGGAGCCTACGCCTTCCCCGATGCAAATTTTGACCTCAACGTGACTAGCCTTTCAGGTTCAGGCGCGGTCGTGAGTACGCTCGTCGATGAAGCCCCGACCTCAGGGCCGTCTACGGGTGCTCCCCTCTACGATCAATCGTGGTTGGTAACGCTGTACGGCATCACAGACATAACCTCGGACATGACGTTCACGCTACCTGAGGATGTCAGCAGCGATAGTCCCGTACAGTTCAAGCTCTATCAGCGCTCAGGCCCTTACGCCACATCATGGACCTACGTGGGGAGTGGCACCGCAATTTCAGGTGCTGACGTCACGTTCGACGCGGTAACCGGCGGCGGTCAGTTTGCCATAGCACGCGTTAGTCAGGTACCAGATCTCACGCGAGGCAACCACCTGTTTTTCTCAGGGCATGACCAGTACGTGCGTGCCAACGATGTGGTAGGTCAGCTGGGCAATACCTTTACGCTGGAGACTTGGGCCCGCGCGGCCAGCGACCAGCAAACCGACTTCTCATCGATCTTATGGCTTGGACAGGTAGGCGGACACTACCTGTTTCTCCTCTACGACAAGATTGATAACACCCAAGGCCAGTTTGCCTTCAACTGGGGCACTTCCGATCGGCCCAAGACGGCAAAGGTGTTTGAGTCTGGCAACCCGCACCACCTAGCCGCCACTTATGACGGTGACCAGCTGCGCCTCTACGTGGACGGGATATTGGAGATAGAGACGGACTACACGCCGACCGGGTACAGCGGATCGTCAGACTTCTTCTTTATGGGCGGCACGGGAGGATTCTCCGATAACGGGCTTCGTGGCCACATGGATGAGGTGCGCGTCTTCAGGGAGGTGCGCAGTGTAGATGACATCCGGGCAACCATGCACACCACCCTGGCAGGCAATGAGCCCGGGTTGGTCGCATACTATCAGTTCAACGAAGACGACGGCGATACCTTTGTCGATGTGGCGGGCGGCTTCGATGCCACGAAAGTTGACGGCAGCAGCAGTGTGGGCGTCGGCGGGTCGTCGATCCACCTCGTTGGGCCAGGCAACGCCCGTGACATTGTCTCCACAGGCACGTACAGCTTCAGTGATGCCGAGGTTGAGATGACCGTCACCCAAGCCAATGAGACGGGGCAGGTGGTTGCGTCGCGCATCGACGAGGCGCCCAACCCACTCCCCACGGCAACAGCCATTGATGAGATCTACGACGATCGGTTTTGGGCGATCAAGGCGTTCGACCTATCTCACCTCTCCACGGCCACGTTCACCTTCACGCTGCCACAAGACGTCAGCGCGTACGAAGCAGATCGATTCAAGCTACTTAACCTTCTCTCCCCAAACACCGGTAATTGGACGCTCGCGAGCACAGCCACGGCAGTCAGCGGCTCGGCGGTCACCTTTCCGATTGCCTTCGACGACCTCAACGCAGGGGGACAGTTCGTCATCGCTCGCATAGACGACTTGCCGAATCCGGTACAAGAGAATGCGCTGGCCTTTGATGGGGCCGACGACTATCTGTACGCCCATGATGTCACGAAGCACCTCGACGATGATTTCGTTTTGGAGGCATGGGTCCGGCCCGATGCCACCACGTCTACCGAATCAGGCGCCATCTTCGCCGTGCAGTCAGCCGACGGTGCACCGCTTCTCCGTGTACTCTACGACCCGAGTGCAGACCGCTTCGCTTACTACGACGGCAGCACCAGTGCCTTTACAGATGCAATCTACCCCGCAACGCTCGCCTATCACGTCGCCGTTCGCATAGAAGGTACCTCGGCTGCGCTCTACATCGACGGCACCTTAGCGGCCGAGAGCGCGTGGGCACAGACGGTTGATGCGTCGTCGCTCTTTTCGATAGGGCAGGTTTTTGACGAAAGCGACCTGACGTCCGGCGCATTCTTCAACGGCCTCATCGATGAAGTGCGGGTGTGGAACACCGCACGGGCTACAGCTGACCTCCTAGCCGACCGCTTTGCAGCACTCGACGGGACAGAACCGGGACTCGTGCTCTATTACCAGTTCGACGAAAGCAGTGGCACAACGGCTGTAGACGCCGAAGGCGGGTACGATGGCACGCTCGTCGGCACGGACGACACCAGCTGGCAGGATGCCGTTCTCTTCGGATCGAGCGCTATTTACGTGGAGGCGCAGGGCCTCATTCAACTCGATGAGCCCGGTCTGGATGTAACCTATCTCTCCCAGAATGGCGTGCGGGTTCAGGTGATGCGCGTGGATAAGACACCCGATGTGATGCCTAGCTCCACCGATGCCGCCATCGAGTATGTCTTCGACGACCAGTATTGGGTCATTGAGCGTGCCGACAACGGCTTGTTCAACGCCATCCTGACCTTCAGCCCGCCCTTCACGACAGACACGCCGTTTACAGAATCAGACGAAGCACTCCCTGATCAGATCCAATTGTACACGCGGGAGGCGCAAGGCGAGAGTTGGTCATACCTAGCGTCTGCATCAAGTGTGGACGCCACCGCTGGCACCGCGACCTTCCGCGAGATCCGCGACTTTAGCGAGTTCATCATTGTTCGCGGTGATGTCCTGGATGAGGGCACCGTCACGGCAACCGATGACGTGTACGAGAACCGTGTCCGCATCAGCTGGACAGATATTGCGCCCAACGCATCAAGCCTCAAGATCACACGAGACGGAGAGCTTCTAGCTCTCGTGGCAAGCGATGAAACGTTCTACGATGACTTCGCTGGCGATCCCGACGAGACCTATACCTACTGCGTGATCGTGATTGACGCGGACGACACCGAACTGACCTCCGTATGTGATACGGGTAGGCGCATTATCAATCCGCCTACCACGGTGTCAGCCACTGACGGATCGCTCGATACAGGCGTACTCGTGTCATGGACCGATAACTCGGAGGTAGAAGCTGAATACGCCCTGTACCGAGATGGCGAACTGCTCTCCACGGTGACCGCCAATACGACGTCATACCTAGACGAGACGGCGAGTGCAGAAGTCACCTATACCTACTGCGTAGCAGCCGTAGATGACCGCGCGTTTGAATCTGCGCAAGCCTGTGACGAAGGATACCGTGGCACCGTCTTGCCCCCTACTTCGGTAACCGCTTCCGATGGGCAGTATCCAGATCGCGTAGTCATCAGTTGGCTTGACGCCACGAACGACGAAGAGGGGTTCATCATCTATCGGTCGTCAGCAGATACCGTGACCCTTGCTACAGTAGCGCCTAATGTCACGACCTATGACGATACGGGAGCAGTTTCAGGAACGACCTACACGTACTGCGTTGCCACGATTCGGGGCGGTGCCGAGTCGATTCAGGTGTGTGATACGGGCGGTATTAACATTCTTGCCGCGCCCACGAGTGTAGCCGCATCCGATGACACCTATGACGACCGTATCGAAGTAAACTGGTCCGATGCCGGTGCCACCGAAAGCGCCTTCCGCATTTACCGTCGCGACCTGAGCGCTTCGGACTCTACGGCACTGTTTACGACGGCCGCCAATGTAGAAAGCTACCTTGACCTGACTGCAACGGCTGCGACAACCTATCGATACTGTGTAGTAGCAGTAGCTGAGACCGATAACGATGACGATGGAGTGGCTGACCAAGAGGTTGAGTCTGCTGCCGTCTGCGATACTGGCCAGCAGGCATACGTCCTAGACCCGGTCGCCTTAAGTGCTACCGACGGCGACCACGAGGATGAAGTTGTGCTGACGTGGGATAATCCCGCATCCCAGGCGGCACTGACCGAAATTTACCGCAACGGGAGCCTCATCAAGACAACCGTTTCCACTAACCTATCGTATTCCGATCAAGCCGTTGCATCCGACTCGACGCAGACCTATTGCGTCGCATTTCGGACCGCAGCAGGCGAAACCTCAGCTCAGGTGTGCGATGAGGGGCACCGCGTGATAACCCCGCCTACGGATGTAGCGGCGTCGGATGATGCCGAGGAGCGCTTCGTCACCATCACTTGGGTAGACCAGTCATCCGTAGAGGCCGGATACAACATCTATCGTATTCCGGAAGACGACCCCGACGCCGACGCTTTCCTAGCAGGGACAACAACGGCAAGCCAATCGACCTACGCAGATCTCACGGGAGAGCCTGGGGTGACGTACATCTATCGTGTCTCGGCATTCGATGCATACGGCGAGTCGGCCTACGATGAAGAAGACGGGCGCCGTACCCTCCTTGCCCCTACTGACCTCACCGCCAGCGATGGGACGTCGGAAACCGAAATCTCACTGAGTTGGACCGATAACTCGCGAATCGAAGAGGGCTACCGCATTTATCGTAAAACGCAGGGCGCCACCGACTCAACGCTGATCGTGACGACCGAGCCCCGCGTCACGACGTATACAGACACCGTGGCAGCCGATGAAATCGGCATCGTGTTCTCCTACTCAATCATTGCGTTCGATGATTATGGTACATCGGCGGCCATCACAGAGGATGGCAGCACGATGATTATGGCACCCAGCGCGTTTAACGCGTCGGACGTGTACACCGACCGGATCGAACTCTCTTGGATCGACCTCTCGGATGTTGAAGACGGGTACAGAATCTACCGAGGGACATCGACCGCTACGCTCGCAGAACTGACCACTGTGGCAAGCGATGCGATTGGCTACACCGACAGCGGCGTTGTGGCAGGCGAGGTCTACACCTACTGTATCGAAGCCTACAACACTTCGACGGCATCTACATGTACCGACGCTCAGGATGAAGGGCGCCTCCTTGAGGAAACCACCCAAACAACAGATCCTATCTTAACGGGTGTTATCGATGGTGCGAGCCGTGGCGACCAAGTCGGGTTCGACGTCTCGCTTGATGGGGACTATGCCCTCGTGGGAGCCCCTCAAACCGATGGTACGAAGGGTGCGGCATACATCTTCCAGCGCATCGATGGCGACTGGACCTTCCTGCGTAAGCTAGACGATGACGAGGGCTGCACACTCACTGAAGGCGACCATGCAGGCATCTCGGTTGCCTTAAAGGGCAACTACGCCCTCGTAGGGGCACGCAACCCCGATACAGACCAAGGCTATGCGATGCTCTACCAGCGGAGCGGAGACTCGTGGAGTTGCACCGAGCGCTTTCCTGCCTCGGGCTACCTCACGGGCTCCTTTGGCCGTGCCGTAGCGCTCAACGACACGTATGGCTTCGTGGGAGCACCCAGCCAATCGCCAGCTGCGGTGTATGCCTATACCCTCGCCTCGGGTGCAGCAGCTGGTACCCTAGAACACCCCCTCGACCTGCAGAATGGATTTGGAGGATCCCTTGCAGCAAGCGATAGCTATGTAATCGTCGGTGCGGCGAGCTTCGACCAAGATTTCAGCAATGCGGGCACGGCCTATGTCTACCGAGTCGACACGTGGACGAACCCCATCGCCCGCTTGGTACCGAGTGATTTAGCCGTGAGTGATGACTTTGGCCGCAGCGTGGCGCTTTCTGACACGTACGCTATCGTCGGAGCACCTGAAAGCGACCACAGCGGGCTGAACGAGAATGGGAGCGCCTACCTGTTCGAGGTCGCGTCCTCGTCCACTCCATGGAGCAGCCTCGGCGCAAGTGGCGACCCAACCGTTCTGGCAGAAGATCAGAAACTGACCGCAGCCTCCGGCGAGAACGACCGATTTGGTCATGCTGTAGCCCTGTCCGATACGTGGGCCTTGGTAGGTGCCCGCAATGACGATAACGAAGCTGGCGAGGAGGGCACCGATGCCAGCGAGGCTGGTGCCGCGTTCCTCTACCAATTCGACGGAGTGGGCTCGTGGGATTTTGAGGAGCAAATTGCGCTTACAGATGCCGTAGATGGCGACCACTTTGGCGCAAGCGTTGCCGTAGCCGATGGCGTTTCCGTCGTGGGGGCCCCTGGGCGCGTGAGTGATACGGGTGCCATTTTCTTTGTCGATTCAGGCATCGCCGCACCCGATGCGCCTGATTTCGTCACAGCGACCGACGGCACGTTTAGCAACCGGATTCAGCTCGCTTGGGGCGACCCCTCCGATGTGGAGAGCGGCTTCCGCATCTACCGTGATGGAGAAGTTATCACGGAACTGAGCCCGAACAACACGTCATACAGTGACTTTGACGCGGCCCCTGGCACCCTCTACACCTACTGCGTAGAGACGTTGAGTGATGTGCTCTCGCCATCGGAGCAGGTCTGCGATCCCGGCTGGCGCCCGCCCAACGGAGCCATCTCGGGGCGGATTGCAGGAGAAGGCGGCGGCGGCATCGCCGACGTAGATGTGTGCTTGGCCCCTACTCCGAACAACGCACTGTTGTTTGACGGGACCGGCGGATACGCCCGCATCGCTGACGATCAGTCGCTCGATGTTGGCGGCACCTTTACGTTGGAGACGTGGGTGCGCTACACCGACAACGGCGGCTCGGGCACAGACGATGCGGTGCTCATCGAAAAGAGTGGCATCGTCGAGACGGAGGATGGCACCCCACGCGTAACTCCCTTCGCCCTCCGAACCGCCCGCACGTCGATGGGCAATGCGCACCAACTGGTGTGCGAGCGCAGTGATGCTGATGGCACCACTGTGACAGTGCTATCCGACACCAACCAGCCCCTGAATGATGATACGTGGTATCACGTAGCATGCGTGAGTACGCAAAGCGCGGCAGGCGGCATACTCGAACTATACGTCGACGGTGTACAGAGTAGCAGCACCGCCTTCTCTGCTCCCCTCAACGACACCAGTGTCGATACGGACCTCTACCTCGGGCGGCGCGAGGACTCCGAAGAGGCATGGTTTGGTGGCCAGCTCGACGAAGTCCGGTTGTGGGACTATGCACGAACCATAGACGAATTGAACGCCAGCATGAGCCAGCCGCTCGTTGGCACGGAAGATGGCCTGCTCGGCTACTGGCCCCTCGACCAAGAAGGCACCGTCCTGCCCAACTTTGCGGGTCGTCCCAATCACATCGCTCTCGTCAATGGCGTATACCTCGCCAACACAGCCGCTCCGCTCGATGTATGTGGCTCTACCGACGTAGACGGCAACTACACCATCGCGGGGATTCGCTACGGCGAGTCGACGACCTTCACCGTGACCCCCGGCAAAGATCAGCGCATCTTCCAGCCCAGCAGTAAGACCATCACGCTCAGCCCCGAAAGCCCTGTACAGAACGAGGTCACTTTCGTCGACGCCTCCGCGTTCACCATCTCTGGGCTCGTAGAGTACCCGTCGCCATTTGATAGCTCGGTGTGCCCTGCAGAAGGGGTTGAACTCTTTCTGGGGGCGGCTGGCGAGGACCTCGTCTTCAGTGGGACGACGGAGAGCGATGGCTACTACAGCGTCTCTGCCCAGATTGGCGAGTTGGTGCTTGAGCCGCGTTTGACTGACACCGAGGACACAGGTGGCGATGGCCTCATCCACACCTTCGATCCTGACTTCCGTACCATCGATGTCCAAGGCGATGCCACTAATATCAACTTCCTTAACCAGACCACCCGCACACTCACGGGCTTCGCTGGCGGGAACTGCAACACGCCAATCGGTCCGGTCAAGCTCAAGTTCTTTACGGCCAACGGCTGTTTCGAGCATGAGGTGGAGGTAGAAGGCAGTTTCTCGCTGGACTTGCCGCCCCAGCAGTATTTCGTGCAGGTGGTCGAACTCGATCCACCAGATGCCCTCGACAACGCCGATGTCATTGCATACTTCGACGCCCTAGGCGTCCAAGAAATCGACCTGACGACACAGGCCGACACCCTAGAACTCATCTATGAAGCGCCGCTGACAGTCAGCATCAGTGGGACGTGGCCCAGCGCGCAGGCCTGCGCTGCGGATGACCAACTCGGCGTGCCCATCCTCACACAGAGCACGCTCTACGACGTCACAGTCGCTGTCGAACAAGACTACGGCGATGGTAACATCTGCCGCGTGGAAGAAGGTATAGTCACCGTATTCGATGAGATCTCGGATGGCGTAGCAGGTGGCATCGAGTTAGCGATCGAAGATGGCATTGCCATATACGACAGCCTGCAAGCCGGACAACCGAATATCTTGGCGGGCCTGCTTGTGGACGACATTGACCGCTCTTATCAAAAGTCCTTCACGGCTGTTGTTGATATTGAGGGCCGCGACCCGGTGACCGAGGTGCAATGGGTCATGGTTGAAGGCCAAAGGGTGAGAGCCTCCGAGTTTACCACGGTCACCACAGAGCCGACCCCGCTTATGATCTTGCGGGATCCCCCCGGTGACGCCTCATCAGCCTCCTTGAATAAAGGCACTACCGTCTGTAACACCGTCACCGACATGTTTGTGTTTGGAGCAGGTATCACCACCAACGTCAAGCAAATCGTCGGTTCCGAAGGGGATATTGGATTTGGCGTTGGCTTGGGGTCGCAGGTGATCCGTCTGGAAGGCACCAAGACCACAACCGAATGGGAAGCCAACGTTGACATCGGCGATCAAGGCACCATCAAAGACATCACCAAAACCTGTGTGGTCGTCGACGAGCAATTCTCGACCTCCTCTGGGGAGAAGTTTATTGGCGAGGATGCCGATATCTTGGTGGGTGTTGGGTACAACTTCATCTTCGCCAAAACCGACGAGTTGAGCGTGGACGGGAGTTGTGAGGTCCAACTCACCGAGTCGCTTGGGGCTGCGGTCTCCGACGTGACGCCATTTTCGACGACCTATGTGTACACCCAAAACCACATCGAGAATAATGTCATCCCCGAACTCCAGTCGATTCTGGATACGGAGTGTCCTACTGGCGATGATAGCTGTATCTCGGCCTTGACCGACCCTGAAACCGGATCCGTGGTACGGCTCGATGATGCCATCGCCAACTGGTATGGGCAACTCGAAGAAAAGCAGCGTACCAAAGAAGAGGCCCTTTCTGGCGATGACGTGACCAACCGTTCGTTCAGCGCAGGCACATCGTACTCATACAGTGAAAAGATGGATGAGACGACGACGAGCACGCGGTCATTAAAGGTCTACGCTAATAGCAGCACTTCGCTTGGGACGTTCTTCAAGCTTGGAAATGGTGTTGAAATCGGATTCAAAACCAAGACCGAATTTGCCTACACCGATGAGGAGACTGACGACGAAACGGTTTCTGCTAAGGCCGCCTACACCTTGTCGGATAATGACAAAGGGGATAGCTTCACCGTTGATACGGCTTTTGATCCGGTATACGGAAGCTTTGCCTTTGATCTAGCGAGCGGGGTGACTTCAAATCCGTGGGAGCCTGGGGTTGAGCACACGAATGCCTTTGACCCATGCCGGTACGACGCGGATGACCCCAATTTTGGTTGCGAGCTAGAGACCGCTGATGGCTTTCCGTTCTCGCAGCCGCGCGACAAACCTACTCTGAGCATTACACCGCCCGAGCGGATCGGCGCCAACCCGAACGAGCCCGCCCTCTTCACGCTTGGCTTGGGAAATGAGAGCGAGAGCCAAGAAACACGCAGCTACACGCTGCAGAGCGTCCTGAGCTCAAACCCGTACGGAGCCATCCTACGGGCTAATGGCGCTCCTCTCGATGTGGGGCAGACGTACCGCGTTGAACCTGGTGCCGTGCAGAATATCACGCTCGAAGTGGACCGGGGGCCGCTGAAGTACAACTATGAGGATCTTGCGGTACGAGTCTTTCCTGCCAGTGAAGTCTTCAGCCCCTACGCCGACACCGCGTTCTTCAGCGTAGAGTTCGCCTCCGTGTGTAGCGACATCTCCCTGTTACGCCCCTTACACCCATGGACGCGTACCGCCGAGGATACGGAAGACCTAGAAATCATTGCCAACGAGTTTTTCCTTGCGTCTCCCGATGTAGCAGTAGCAAGCCTAGGCATCGAATATCGGCAAGCCGGTGACGCTACCTGGCTCCCAATCGAGACGCTGAGCTATACAGCACCAGAGGACCTTTCGGCGAGCGATTTGGCCAACTACCCAGACGGTTGGTATGCCAACGCAGATCAGACCATCATCTTGGATGTGGCTAGCACCTCGTTTACCACGACATGGCACCCGCCCGCAGATGGCGCATACGAACTGCGTGCCTTTACCGACTGTGGAGATAGCGCCGTCATCTACTCGGAGAGTGCTCCCGGTACCGTTGACACCGCCGCGCCGCAACTCTTCGGTACACCTGAGCCCGCAGACTTCATTTTGAACTTGGGTGATGCCATATCCGCCTCCTTCAACGAAGACATTGCCTGCAGCACCTTGGTCACGAGTGGTGAGGCGCAGAATGTGTTCCTAACGGCACCGGATGGCAGCGATGACGACAGTGATCCTGATGTCCTTGCAGTTGAGGTGGTCTGTGATGGGCGCACGTTCTTCCTGACGCCAGGAGTGGACCTGAGTGCGTACCAAGGACAACAACTCACGGTTACCTTGACGGGCGGCACTGCAGGCTTGGCCGATATGTTTGGCAACCATCTTGAGACCGACGATCTAGGCAACGATGTCACTTGGTCATTCACTGTAAACCAGAGTGGCTTCGCCTTCGTACCGCGCAATATCGAGATCGATGTCACTAAGGGCACCTTGCAGGAAGTTGAGGTTGGCCTGTTCAATGGGCGTGGCCAGGAGATCGCGTTTGCGACCGATGCCACGCTCAGCTTGACGACGGGCGAGGTGGGCGAAACGCCCGTCGAACTCACGCCCGATGTCACGGCGGGCACCATCGTCCCCAACGGCAGCCAGCGCATCCGCTTCACGCTACCCGAGACCCTGCACCTAGGCACCTGGTCGGGAACGCTCTCGGCCACGGCGACGGAGGATGGGGCGGATCTCGGCGCCACGCTGTTCTCGCTCAAGGCCAACGTCGTCTGCGAGGCGCCCTCCGACTGGACCGTCGATGCAGCCCAGTATCAGTACTCCATGGCCGTCAACACCCAGCTCTTCGTCAGTGGCGTAGCTTCGACCGACGAGGCCGACCAGATCGTGGCCATCGTGGGTACCGAGGTACGCGGCGTAGGATACGTACAGGAGGTCGCTGGCAACGGCACCTACCGCGTCAGCATGCTCGTCTACAGCAACGTGACAGGCGGCGAAGCCGTCACCTTCCACGTGTGGGACGATAGCGATTGTGCACTCTACGAAGAGACCAGCCTGGCCCTCGCGTTCACCAGCAACGCGGTCTTCGGCACCGTCCAGCAGCCGGTGACCCTGGAGGCGCCGCGTCCCGATAACGAGCAGGCCATCCCCTTGGCTGCGGGCTGGACGTGGTTCTCGATCAACACCACCGAGACCTCCATGGCTGTCTCCGACATCCTCAGCGACGTCCCCGCCACGGCCGGCGACGTGCTCAAGAGCCAGCGGGACTTCGCCATCTACGACAACACCTTCGGTTGGGAAGGCACCCTCTTCGACCTGGAGGCGGGTGCTGGCTACCTCATCCAACTGCAGCAGTCGCACGACCTTGAGCTGACAGGCGCAGCCGTAACGCCCACCGATCCCATCGCTCTGGTGGAGGGCTGGAACTGGATTGGCTACCTACCGCAGGCAGGCCAACCCGTGAGCGATGCGCTCGCTAGCATCACCAGCAGCGGTGTGGATAGCCGCACCGCAGGCGACCTCATCAAGAGCCAGTACGCGTTCGCCGAGTTCGTCGACGGTGCCACCGGCTGGGTGGGCTCGCTGACGCGGATGGAGCCGGGGCTGGGCTACCAGATCCAGGTCAGTCAAGCAGGCGAGCTGGTCTACGCCGAGCCGACCTCACAGGCGGCAGCCCAAGCCACACGCATTGCCGAGGCCACACCGCAGGCTCTGGGCAGCAGCCACGCCGATCTGCGTACAGCAGAGCTGGATAAGGAGGCTGTGCCCAGGGACGTCGCGATGGAGCGGATGCCACAACGCACAACTCCTGCCTTGGCCGAGGTCGATATGCCCGACAAGGATAAACTACGACGATCAGCTGAGGTCGAGGTCGCAGGGCAGCCCGCCCTGCACTGGCAAGTGGAACCGCAGGGTTTCAGCGAGACGATGGCCGTCACGGCTGAGCTGTGGCATGACGGATTGGCTGTAGATCGCACCGACCTCCTCGTGGGCGTCTTTGTGGGCGATGAGCTTCGCGCCGTCGCACAGCCAACGTATGTGGAGGCCCTGGGCGCGTATCGCGTCTTCCTCTTGGTCTACGGAGATGCGCTCGAGGCGGCACCCCTCGCCGTGCGCGTCTTCGATCCGCTGATGCAGGCCGCGACCGACGACCTAGCCACGATCCGATTCGCGCCCAACGGCCGTGCTGGCGCCCTGGCTACGCCGCTGCAGGTGATGCTCCCCACGTTCCGTGATGCCAATCCTACCAGCACCACCGAGGCGCCTCGCACCTTTGCGCTCCATGCCGCCTACCCCAACCCGTTCAACCCGGTGACGATGCTCAGCTACGACGTCGCCGAGTCGGCCGATGTCCGGCTGGAGGTGTTCGATGCGATGGGGCGCCGCGTGGCGGTTGTTGTCAACGAGCAGCAACCACCGGGACGTTATCAGGTGTCGTTTGAGGCCAATGGCCTCGCCTCAGGCACCTACTTCTACCGCCTGCAGGCGGGGACCTTCCAGGCCGTTCAACGCATGCTATTGGTCAAGTAAATGCGAGATACTCATCCTAAGACCGCGCGCCGTACCGCCTGGAGCCGCGCAGTCCTGCTCCTCACGGCCTTGCTGCTTGTTGTGCCCAGGGCCTATGCCGACACGCCCGACTGGTCGGTGAACCCTGCGGCCTACGCAGCCACCATGACGTTGGTCATCGAGGTAGCGGCACCGGACGTACAAACCCCAGGCGACGATCGGCTGGCCGTGTTCGTCAACGATCCGGTTAGCGGCCTCGCGATGGTGCGTGGCGTGGCGACCGCCATGGTAACCCGCGGGCAGGTGCGCTACTTCCTCACGGTCTACGCCAACACCAACGGCGAGACGCTCACGCTCAAGTACTACAGCACGACCACAGACCAAGTCTACCTCGTCGACGAGACGCTCACGTTCGTGGCCAACAACACCGTAGGCTCGGTCAATGCCCCCCTGCGGATGACAGCGACCGAGCCGGAACGTGGCGTACCAGCGTGGCAAGTCGACGTGGCCGCGTTTGGAGCGTCCATGACGGCGGTGGCGCGCCTCACCGTCGAAGGGATACCGGCCACAAGCCAGGATGCGCTTGCCGCTTTCGTGGGCGATGAGGTACGGGGCGTGGCAACCTCCGTAGAGGTAGGCGGCATGGCGCTCTTCTTTCTGACGGCCTACGCCAACGTCACGACGGATACGCTCACGTTTAAGCTCTACGATGCCTCGCGCGACGAGGTGGTCCCGGTAGGTGAGTACATGGCCTTTGCGCCTAACGCCAACTACGGCTCCACGGCGTCGCCACTGGTCTGGGCGGCTTCATTGCTGGAGGCGCCTACACTCCGCGCGCCGCAAGACGGGGCGCTAGCGACCTCCGCCACGCTGGATCTGAGTTGGACGCCCACCGCGGGAGGCATAGGCTACGACGTGCAGGTGGCCACCGACGCGTCGTTCAGCGATCTGGTTTTTGAGGACCGGGTACATGATGCCTCAGCTACGTTGCCGGTCTTGCCCTACAGTACGCGCTACCACTGGCGAGTGCGCGCGCTGGGGGACGGCCTAGTTGGGCTGTGGTCAGCTCCGTTCCAGTTCGAGACGGCTACTGGGGTGGGTACGCAGGCCGTGCCTCAGGCGCCGTTGTTTGAACTGTCGGCACCGTATCCCAATCCCGCCCGAGAGGCAACCACAGTCGTGTATCGCCTCGCTCAATCTGCGGAGGTCACCCTCGTAGTATTTGATCTGTTGGGGCGGGTGGTGCAAACCCACGCGACTTCCGCGCACGCCACGGGCCAGCATGAGCGGCAGGTAGACGTGAGCGGCCTCGCGCCGGGCCGATACGTGGTGCAAGTGAGGGCCGGCGCTCGACAAAAAAGCCAACTCTTATCGGTGTACTAGCATGTCTACGTCGTTTAGCCTGTTCTGCGCTGGGATACCCAAGATCACAGTGCCGCGCTTCACCTCCATGGTAGGTGTGCTACTTCTAGCCTTGCTGCCTGTCCGCATCTACGCGCAGCCAGGATGGACCATCACCCCGAGCAATTTTGCGTTCGACATGATTGTTCTGAACGCCTCCTTGACGTTCGATGGCATTCGCTCCACCGACGCCTCCGATCAAGTGGCGGTGTTTGTGGGCAGCGAGGTGCGTGGCGTGGGTACGCTGCGCGAGCGCGGGGCAGGCACAGGCGTCTACACGGTGAGCTTCCAGGCCTATGCCAATGCCAGCGGCGAGACGCTCTCGTTCAAAGCATACGATGCCTCCACTGATTCAGTACGTGACCTCTGTACCGAGTTGCTATTCCAGGGCGACGTCACCCGCTCCGGCCTCGACCTGCATGCCGTCGATGCCTCCAATCCGAGTGCGTGTGCGCTCAATTGGCAAGTGGTTCCGGGGCATGTGGGGGATGAGATGGTGTTTTCAGGCACGCTGTCGATTGGGGGTACGCTCAGCACAGATCCTGCCGATCGGGTCGCTGCCTTCATTGGTCCTGAAGTGCGTAGCATCGGCACGGCAGGCGCTGACGGGGATGGCAATCAGGTCTACGCCTTCAGCTTGGTGGGAGGAGCGACGGGGCAGGCGATCACGTTTCAAGCGCACGATGCCAGCGAGGGGACGACGTACACGATCAACGAGCAGATCACGTTTGGCGAAGGGGCGCACCCAGGCATCGTCACGTTAACGACTGATGCGGTGCTACCAGTAGAGCTCAGCGAATTCATGGCGGTGGTAGATGGCGAGCAGGCTGTGCTTCGTTGGACCACTGCTTCGGAGACGAACAACGCCGGGTTCGTGGTGGAGCACAGGCCCCCAACCGAGCACATGTGGAGGGCGGTGACCTTTGTCTCGGGAGCAGGTACCACGTCAGATGCACAAGCCTATGCCCACACACTTGCCAACTTGGTGGCAGGTGTTCACCACTTTCGCCTAAAGCAGGTGGACTACGATGGGCAGTTTGAGTACAGCCCTGAGGTAGAAGCTACAGTTGAGGTGACTACACCCTACGCGCTCGCGGCGGTCTATCCCAACCCCTTCAGCGACACAGCGTGCTTCACGCTGGCCATACAGAAAGAGCAACAGGTTCGCATTGCGGTCTATGACGCGCTTGGACGACGTGTCGCCGAACTCCACGATGGGTATCTGGCATCTGGAGCAGCCCATGTCTACGACCTGCAAGGAGGTCTGTGGCCATCGGGCCTGTACACCGTCCGTGTAGAAGCTGACCGCTTTGTCACGACGCGGCAGTTCGTTGTAGTGAAATAGCGCTTATGTCAGGCAGGCTTTAGTAAGGAAGTGCGTCCCTCGGCGTGTTTGAATCCAATGGCACGGGCTACCCCCGGCCTCAAAATGCAGACGCATTTCGCGTCACCAAAAGAAAAGCCCCTCGCAAATCAACGACTTGCAAGGGGCTTGTGTGTGGGCTCTACTGGATTCGAACCAGTGACCTCTACGATGTCAACGTAGCGCTCTAACCAACTGAGCTAAGAGCCCGCGTTACAGGGGCGCGAAATATAGGGTGCGGCGCAGGCATCCGTCAAGCAAATGAGCCGCGTGGGAGCCAGCAATTCATCGAAGCTTGTGGGAGGTCGGCGTGGTCAAATAGGCATCCCTGCAAGTTTAAAGGGCGCACTCCTCAGGCCGATACTTAGCGCATCTCTGTCTGTGTCGCTGTCCTGCGTTCGGTATGCGCTATCCTACCTATATCTCTGGCTCGCCCATCTCTTCCGGGACGCGGATGGGACCTGGGCCGGCTGGAACTCATACTGCTGGCGGATTTGGACCAAGTTTCGGGCATGGCGAGGCGCCGCATCCCAACAGTGGGGCCACCTTGCGTCGCTTCCCGCCCCTGCTCCAGTTTCTGACGCGCACTACGCCCTATGTGGAGCAACAACTGCGCATGCTCGCGGGCCAGCTCTTTGACCAAGGGCGCACCCTGGATCAGATCTGTGGCGCCGTCCACCAAGCGGCTCATGCGCTTGGCTACACCGCCACCATTGGGGTCAAAGAGGTGTTCAGCTCCGAGATGCCCTCCTTTCCGGGCGAGACCATCATGTCGGCCTTGCTGATTATGGACCTGCGCCCCATCCCGGCACCCCCGCCTCAGTATTGACCGCGTAGATTGGGCGGGGTGGTTACGATTCGCTGAGACAAAGCCTGGGGTTGAGCATACCAGAGCCGCCAAGTCAACGCTCCGCGCTATGCCTGTTCTCAACCCTACCCACGACGCGGTGCAGCGCGTCATCGAACGCCGCCGCACCGTCCACCGCTTCCGCCCCGAACTGCCCGATGAGCACCTGCTGCTGGACGCGCTGGCCACTGCACGCTGGGCACCCAACCACCGACTGACCGAGCCGTGGCGCTTCTACCTGCTCTCGGCCGAAACCATCGACGCGGTGTCGCGCCTCAACGCAGAGATCGTAGCGGCCAAGCGCGGCGAAGAGGCCGGGCAGGCGAAGTATAAACGCTGGGCGGCCATACCGGGCTGGCTTGCAGTGACCCACGAGCGCTCTGCAGACCCCATCCGCGACCAGGAAGACTACGCGGCCACCGCGTGTGTCATCCACAACCTCTCGCTGCTGCTGTGGACGCAAGGCATCGGCATGAAGTGGACCACAGGCGCCGTCACGCGCGACCCACGCTTCTTCGACCTCGTACAGATTGACCCCGACCGCGAGCGGCTGATGGGCGTGCTGTGGTATGGCTACCCCGAAAAGGTGCCGCAGATGCAGCGCAAGAAAGCCGTCTCTGAGATCCTGATGCGGCGCTGATGGGCGTCAGAAGCGCATGCTCATGTGAACCACAGGGCGCCCCGTCTCTGGTGCCGCACTGAACGCTAGGGCCGGTGCGTTGGCGCGGCCCACGGCCCGGATCGACGACAGCCCAGCCACGAGGCGGTTCGCCACCAGCAGGCCGATGAGGATGGGGCGGCGGCGGCGCAGCGACTCGGCGTCCTCGCGCAAGCCGCGGAAGTCGGCAAACGCTTCGGTGGAGGACCACGCCCACTGGAAGCTCGGGTCGGCTACGTAGTCGATCCGGTCCCAAGCGCGGTTGCGGAGCTGCGTCTCCAGGTACACGTCCGACGACTCAAACGAGGCGAGGTTGAGGTAAAACGTGCGGTCCTTGCCCGCAATCTCGGCGCCCGCCTGGCTCGCAGCCAGCGTCTGGTAGCTCTCCACCAGGTAGTCCTGCCGCCAGACTGAGGCGATGAGGCTGGTCCAGAGCGCAGCGTCGGCGAGGGCGAAGGTCGTGGCACGGCCCTGCCATGAGCCGCCTTGTGCGTAGCGATGCCCGAGGCCAGGCACGACGAGGCTGAGCGCAAAGGCTTTTTGGGGCGAGCGGTCTGCGGTGGGCGAAGGCAGCGGCTGCGCGGCGGCAGGCCATGCCATCAGTACACCGAGGACAAAGACAACAAATAAGCGCATACCCAGAGCAGGAGAACAGGTGAAACCGGGGAACGGAGGAGGCTGGACCAGACGTACACGCCGGGCCGAGACCATGCTCAATCCCGAACGGATGCCCTATGCCCGCGCTCGTACACGACCACCCCTGGAAGGTTGCTCCGCGTGAGGCCATCGCTATCCAAAAGCGGCTGGCTGCCTTCGTGGAACCGCGGCCGCTGCCTGCGCCGCCGCAACACATCGCGGGCGTCGATGTGAGCGTGCGTGGTGACCGTGTGCAGACTGCCATCGTGGTGCTTGCGCTTCCCGGGTTTGAGGTGATGGACCAGGTCATCCACCGAGACGAGGTCGCCTTCCCGTATGTGCCTGGGCTGCTTAGCTTCCGCGAGATGCCCGCCATCCTGCCCGCCCTCGACCAACTGCAGGTGTGGCCTGATGTCTTCATGACCGACAGCCACGGCCTCGCCCACCCGCGGCGGTTCGGGCTGGCCTGCCACCTGGGCGTCATGCTGGGGCGCCCGGCGTTCGGTGTGGCCAAGTCGCGCTTGACTGGATGCTTCGCCATGCCGGAGCCGCAGAAGGGCGCCACCAGTCCGCTGATGGACAAGGAGGAGCACATCGGTGCGGTGGTGCGCACACGCGCGAACGTCCTTCCCGTGTACGTGAGCATAGGACAGCACATCACGCTGGGCGAGGCGGTGGCGCTGACCCTGGCGTGTGCGCCGCGGTACAAGATCCCCGAGCCTACCCGGCTGGCTCATCGCTTAAGCAAGAACGGCACACTTTAGTCGGAAGTCCGTCACGTTCGCATAGGCATTTCGACGTACCTTGCGGCCTCACCCTCCGCCTCTCCGTTCTTCTCCCATCGCATGCCCCGCCGTAACGTTATCGTGCTGACAGCGCCCAGCGGAGCCGGTAAGTCCACCATTGCCCAACGGCTCCTCGCGGCGCATCCAGATATCCAGTTTTCTACCTCGGTCACTACGCGCCCGCCTCGCGAAGGTGAGATCGATGGCGTACACTACATTTTCTTGTCGGAAGAGGCGTTCCGGCAACGCATTGCCGAAGGTGATTTGCTTGAGTATGAGGAGGTCTACCCCGGCCGTTTCTACGGGACGCTGCGCTCAGCCGTGGCTGAGGCCTCTGAACAGCATCCCGTGCTGCTGGACATCGATGTGCTGGGTGCGGGTACCATCAAGCAGTACTTCGGCGGTGATTGCCTGACGCTGTTCATCGCCCCGCCTTCGCTGGAGGTCCTGGCCCGTCGCCTCAAGAAGCGCGGTTCTGAAACAGAGGCGACGCTTCAAACGCGACTGGCCCGGGCCAAGATGGAATTGGCACAGGCTGAGCAGTTCGACGCCATCGTTGTGAACGACACGCTCGACGTAGCCGTGGCCGAAACCATCCAGCACGTGGAGCGGTTTTTGGCGCGCTCCTGACTCATCGGCGTATCGCGCGCATCTGCATGTCGCTCAACGGTAAGAAGATCATCCTGGGTGTCTGCGGAGGCATCGCGGCATACAAATCCGCCTTGTTGGTGCGGCTGCTGAAGAAGGCTGGCGCAGAGGTGCAGGTGCTGATGACGCCGGATGCCGCTCGGTTCATCACGCCGCTCACTCTGGGCACGCTCTCGGAGCGCGAAGTGTTGGTGGAAATCTTCCCCACGAACGAAGAGGGCAGTTGGACCAAGCACGTACATCTGGGCCTCTGGGCGGATCTGTTTGTGGTGGCGCCGGCCACGGCACAGACGCTGGCCAAGCTGGCCCACGGGTTTTGCGACACCATGATCACGGCGGTAGCGCTCTCGGCGCGGTGCCCGCTGATGGTGTGCCCGGCGATGGACCATGACATGTACCTCCACCCGGCTTCGCAGGCCAACTTCCAGACACTGCGCGAACACGGCGCCCATGTGATGGAGGCCACCCACGGCGAACTCGCCAGCGGCCTGATTGGGCAAGGACGTTTGCCGGAGCCGGAAGCCATCGTGGCGCGCATCGCCGAGCAACTGACCGACCATCCGCAGCCGCTCGCTGGGAAGCAGGTGCTGGTCACGGCAGGTCCTACGCGCGAGCCGATTGACCCCGTACGGTTTATCTCCAACCACTCGACTGGCACCATGGGCTACGCGATGGCCGCTGCGGCCCATGCCCGAGGCGCCCGCGTCACGCTCGTCACTGGCCCCACGGCACTCACGCCGCCGTCGGGTGTCGAGGTAGAAGCGGTGACCACCGCCGCCGAGATGCACGCCGCCGTACTGCGGCACGCCACCGCCGACTGGGTCATCATGGCCGCCGCCGTCGCCGACTATACGCCTGCCGAACCAGCAGATCGCAAGGTGAAGAAGGTGGCCGATGATCTGGCGTTGCCGCTCCTTCGTACCACAGACATCCTCGCCCACTTGGGCCGCCAGAAGCGCGAAGGGCAGGTGCTGGTGGGATTTGCCATGGAGACCGACGACGCGCTGGCTAACGCACACGCCAAGCTGCACAAGAAAAACCTCGACTGGATCGTGCTCAACAACCTCCGCGAAGCCGGCGCTGGCTTTGGCACCACCACGAACCGCGTCACGCTGCTCCGCCACGACGGACACCGCGACGACCTGCCACTCATGTCCAAAGCCGAAGTCGCCGCCGCGCTGCTCGACCGTATGACTGCGTCAGTCTAGCGCATCGGCCACAACTCGAATGCATCGCATGTCCCATGGCATGAGTGGATGAAGTAGGACTGGAACCCTGACATCTCTACCGACGCCCAGGATGCAACTGGTAGGCGGACGTATAGACAAGTCAAAGGGTGTCCACACTGAAATGGGATGAAGTGCAGCAAGTTGGTCAGCATCGGTATTCAGATCAGTCAAAAACGGACTGTTTGGCCGCATTTGCTGGCCGCCCGTGTTGCGTACCAAGCATGCTAGTTGGCTACCATGGTGCGGAGAGGCTAATGTCACGAGTCGGGTAGTGCGATCAAGGCCGCCGAGGCGTTGCAGATAGTAGCGACTTATCAAACCTCCCATGCTGTAGCCAACCAGCCCAACTGTAGCTCTGGCAGGCACTGCAGCACGCATATACGCTGCCAGCTTTTCAGCGAGTGTGTCAAGCCCCAAGCGGCCTGTATTTGGACTGAGAGATGGGGCATGTGTGATGACCCCACGTTGCTCTAAGTGATAGCGCATCCGCTTGAAAATCGCAGACGTATCCAAGAACCCATGTACTAAGACCACATGGTATTCTCCACCAAGCACGTTTAGTCTGCGTCTAGCGTCTCGGCTACGATGCCCTTGACCAGCGCCGAGAGGTCGGCGCGGACGCGTTGGCCGACTTCGAGCACATCGTCGTGGTCGAGCGGTTCGGCGCCGAGGCCTGCGGCTGGGTTGGTGATGGTGGAGATGCCGAGCACGGTCATGCCCAGGTAAACCGCCTGGATCACTTCGGGCACGGTGCTCATGCCCACAGCGTCGGCACCGAGGCGGTCGAGCATGCGGATCTCGGCCTTGGTTTCGTACGAGGGGCCGAGCACCCACACGTAGACGCCGCGTTGCGTGGCGATGCCTTCGCGCAAGGCCAGGGCCTCGGCGCGGTCTGTCCACGCGGCATCGTACGGCTGCGACATGTCGGGGAAGCGCGGCCCGCCGTCCACGTTGGGGCCGATGAGCGGGTTGGCGAAGGCGAAGTTGATGTGATCCGTGATGAACATCAGCGTGCCCGGCTGGAAACGGCGGTTGATGCCCCCTGCCGCATTGGTCACGAGCAGGTGCGTCGCGCCGAGCGCATGCACCAAGCGTACGGGAAAGCTAACGGCACGGTCGGCGTGCCCCTCGTACCGATGCACGCGGCCCTGCACCGCCACCACCTCTACGCCGCTCAGCGTACCAAACACCAACCGTCCTTTGTGCCCGGCTACGGTCGAGGCGGGGTAGCCCGGCAGCGACGCCGTCTCGATAATACGCTTGTCGTCCAAGCCGTCGGCAAGGGCGCCGAGGCCAGAGCCAAGGATCATGGCAAGCTTGGGCGAGCGGGTCTCGCCTAGAGCGCGGATCGCATCAAGTGCGGGCTGGGTGTCGGTCATAGACAGGGAAGGTCAGGCTTCGGCCGTGCTGGAGATGCTGGCCACTTGGATCTTAGGGACCTCCACCGTACGGCCCGTCAGCTTCGCCACAATCATCGTCATGTCGTCGTTGCGGCCCGTGGCTTCCACGAAGTGGTGGACGTCCTCGGTGACGGCGCGCAGGATGCCGCTAGCAGACCGCGTGGACACTTCGCCCACCTTGTTCGCAAGGCGGTCATCGCCGTAGAGGTCGTTGTGGCGGTTCATCGCTTCCGAGAAGCCATCGGTGTAGAAGACTAGCACGTCGCCCACGCGCAGGTTGAGGGTTTTCTCTTGGATCGTGGTGTCAAACGGCCCGCCGCTGATGAGGCCGATGGCCATGCCGTCGGGCTGCATCATGTCGGGCGCGGCGTTTGGTGTGCGCTTTACGATGAGCGGGTTGTGGCCGGCGCGGGCGAAGGTGAACGTACGCTCCGGCACGTCGATGATGCCGTAGATCATCGAGATGAAGGTGCCGCGCGGCGTGTTCTCGCAGAAGAGGCTGTTCACCTGCCGTAGCACCTCGGCAGGCGAGTCGATGGTGCGGCACAGGGACCGGATGAAGCCTTTGGTCAGCGTCATGAAGAACGCCGCCTTGATGCCCTTGCCACTCACATCGCCGATGACCATCGCTAGGCGCCCATCGCCCAGGTCGATGAGGTCGAAGTAGTCGCCTCCTACTTCCTGGGCCGCTAGGCACATGCCAGCCAAGTCGAGCCCATCCACCTTGGGCATACGCCGGGGCAGGAAGGAGAGTTGGACCTGATGCGCCAGTTCTAGCTCGCGCTTCATCCGCTCCTGATGCGCCACCTCTTGCACGTAGGGCGGCGTGTAGTCTAACGCTTCGAGGCCGGTTCGCTTGCTCAGGGCGCCCGCCAGACCAAAGACCAGTAGCCCGCCTGCCACCGCGTGGCTCATGGCAAAGTCGAGGAACACGGGCGACCCATCGAGCAGCCATCCGCCGCTGAGTGTCCAGAAGACCCAGGCGAACAGGACAAGGACGAAGGTGGTCACGAAGTCATAGCGCCAGAACACCCACGCCACCAGTGTGCTGAAGACGAGCGTCTGTACCCACGTGAGCGGCCCCGGCAGGAGCACCATGGGGAAGGCTTGCAGCAGCGTCAGGTTGACCGCGATGACGGGCACAATCAGCGCGCCGTGCCGCTTGCGCTTGGCGAAGAACGTGCCCACGCCCAGCAGCGCAAAGACCAACATGGTGAAACCGACACCGCTACTCAAGGTGAATGCGGTGACGATTGCCGAAAAGTCCTTGGTGATGATGCGGTTGTAACTGTCGAGGCTTACGCTGGCATCGGGGGTGAAGACGAGCGTGAGGGTCATCAGGCCGAGCGCGGCGTAGGCAAGCAGCACGCCGCGCACAAGGCTGTTGCCAATGCGCTTGTTGAAGAAGGCCGCGTGCCGCACCAACGTCATGCCTTGCACCTTCTCGGGCCAGATCTGGCGGGCGACTGAATCGGCAGCACCGGAGAGCAGGAACGTGAGGATGGCCGTGAGGCCGCCGATGAGCGAGATGGCAACGATGCCCTTCAGGATTAGGTCGAACGCCGAGAGCGTGGTAGCGCCTGACGTGTTGACGGGGCCGGTGGCACTCACAAACGTGAAGGCCGCAAACGTGAGGCCCACAATCAGCCCATCGATGAGCGCCGACTTGATGTCGATGCTCTTGGCGATGAGGCGCCGGAAGAATAGGACGATCAGCGTCACGCCGAGCGCCAGGATCCAGAAGATCTGCACGCTGGTGACGAACGCGCTGTCGTTCCAGTCGAGCAGCGCTTCCGCGAGATCGCGCTGCGCGGTGGGTTCCATGAAGTGTAGCCGGAAGCTCTTCAAGGCCCCCGACTCGTGTACGCCCACCTCCGCGCGGACCTTCTGCCCTGCAATCTCCCGAGGCACGCTGAAGTGGACGACGGAGGTGCGGCTGTAGACGGGCGACCTGCGCACCGAGTCGGGGCGGATGGCGAGCCTGTAGATGCCAGCCCATATGGTGTCCAGGTGGTGCTGTGCCAAGCTCTTGACGCCTTCGGGCCCAATCTGGATGCGCTGTGTGAGCGCTGACCAATTCGGCGTTCTCAGCAGGCGGCTCAACTCGGCTTGCTGGTTGAGCGTCGTGTCGCGGTCAAAGCGCAAGAAGACGGATAGGATCGAGTCCGGTGCGCTTTCAAGCCAGCGGCTGAGCGAGTCGGGGGTTACGACAGCCGTGATGGTGGAGTCGGTCCAGAGTGCTTGCAGCATGCTCTGCAGTGCATCCCGGTTCGGGCGTACGTATTCGGTGCTGCCCAGCCGCGTGCCGGGGTCATCAAAGCGATCACGCGCGCGCAGCTCATCGGGGCGGTTGGCTTTGTTTTCGAACTGAAAGACGGTGCCCTGTTCATCCAGGCGAACGGTGTAGAGCGGCTCCTCGTCAGCGTCCACCCACCGTACCTGCCAGTGGTAGACAGGCAGTACCCGCAAGCGCAGGTCGTCTTTGTCGTCGATCCACGCGGTACGCCCCAACTCACCCTGCAGCACATCGCTGAGCAAGGGCTGATTGTCGTCGCCCCCGCCCGTGGCACCCCTGCTGCGCTTGAACTCGACGTGGGCCGTGAGCCGTGCGATGCTGCGCCCGCTGGATTGCAAAAAGTCCTCGGCGCGCTCCTGGGCAGCATCTGCGCCCAGCGTCTGGTCGCCCACCGACTCGGGGTGCTGGCCAGGGAGCAGGAAAAAGTAGACGGCCACCCCCACCAGCGCCATCAGCAGCAGCGCCACATCGGCGGCACCTAGCGATTCGGTAGAATGAGTGGGGCGACGGGCCATTTAGGGCGATGCGATAATGCGGTAGTTGCGCACGCTCCAACGTATCTGCTGGTAGGCCACACGCAGGGTGGTCGTAACGGGGATGGCGATGAGCATGCCGACGATGCCCAGCACCTCCGCGCCGATGAGCACTACGAGGAGAATCACCAGGGGATGCGTCCGCGCAGCGCGTGCGAAAATGAACGGTTGAAAGAGCAAGTTGTCGGCAAGTTGCGTGACGGCCATCGCCACCAAGACGTTGGGGAGCAGTGCCAGGTCGCCCGTTTGCGCTACCCCCACCAAGCTGCCCGCTGCCACGCCGATGATCGGCCCAAAATAGGGAATCGTGTTAGCAATGCCTACGAACAACCCCACCACGAGTGCATACTCAATACCAGCGATCCACAAGGTGAGTGCAGCAACGCTGGCTACCGAGAGCGATTGCAGCAGCAGCGCCTTGAAGTACCGCCGCAAATTCGATTCTATTTTCTCGAGCAGCGCGATGGACAGCTCGAAGTAGCGATTGGGGATGAGATCCAGCAAGTAGCCGCGGATTTCGTTGCCGTCTTTGAGGATGAAGAACGCCACGAAGGGGATCACCAAGAAGGCATAGAGCACATCGGCGAAGACGTCGAACACCGATCCTGCCCATGTGCTGACGCGCGTAGCATCAGGCACGAGTTGACGGTCGCCGGAGAGCTCGCTCACCATGCCATCCAGCGAGAAGTTGGGCAGCACGCGTTGCACCGGCGCCTCAATAGCAGCAGCCATGTCGCGCAGGGCTTGCTCAAAGTTGACTTGCTCGCTGATGTCGATGGCTTGCCCGCCCACGAATGGGAGGAGGAACGTGAAGAGCAGCGTCAAGCCGCCGACCAGCGCACCAAAGCCGCCCAGGATGGCAAGCACCTTGGGGACGCCCCACACCATGAGGCGGTTGACGACGGGCCGGAGCACGTACGCCACGATGGCGCCGATGAGCATGTACAGCACCAGCTGCCGGAACGTCCACAGCAGCCACGCGCTCACCGCGATCGCGACCACCGCATAGACCACCCGCAGGCCCCGTTCCCAGTCGGGGGACGGCGTGCCAAGGGGGCGCGCCAGCCGCTGGCTGGTGCCACGTGCGAGTGAGGGGCGTGTGGGAGGGTCAGCCTCCATGCCGTGCAGTCGTGAGATCGGGGCTACACGCTGTACAGCGATGAGGCGGCGAAAGGTTTCCTGCGCCGCCTGTCTGGTCAGCCGGGCTACTGCCGCTTGGCCTTGCGCCTCGAACTGACTTCATGCTCTTTGGCACGGCGGAACATAGCCAACCCGATCCCGATGACCAAGAAGAAGCTGCCGTACCACACGAGGTTGATCAGCGGCTTCTCGTGCGCCTGCACCACCACCCAATCTTCAGGCATCAAGGAGACCCCCTCAATGATGAAGTTGGCTTGGCCCGCGCCCACATCCATGCTCTCGAAGGTGATGGACACATCCCAGCCGGGCACATCGTTGCGCAGCCACTGCACCGAGCGGTCTTGCATGATGATATAGACGGGGTTGAGCGTGCGCGTCTCGTTCGTGAACAGGTGCGTCAGTTCCAGCGTGGCCGCTACGGCAATCTCAACCGAGTCAGCCGGGAGGAGGGACGGGTCCACTCTGGGGTTGAAGTTGACGAACTTGAGGGCATACTCATCATTGCCGAGCAGCGTAGAGTCGTTGGGGGCCAAGCTGAGCCGACCGCCCTGCTGGTCTTCCTCGGTCTCGAACCGAGCCGCGGGCGAGACTGCCACAAACAAGTCCTGCTCGAAGAACGGCTTCACATCTGGGTGCTCGATCCACTGCTCTCGCTTGCTCTCGTAGGCCACAGGCTTCATCTGGAAGCGGCGGCCCTTCGGGTCTTCGATGTCAAGGGTGTAGACGGTATGCCCATACTCGTTCCGCGCCTTGCTGCTGTACGTGAAGCGGTACCCATCGGCGATGCGGGTCTCGCCCTTGTTGAGCACAAAGTTAGGACGACCGGGCTCTGTAGAGAGGGTATGGCTGAACGAACCGGACGTGATGAAGCCCAGGATCATCAGGATGAACCCAATGTGCGTAATGGCACCGCCTGCAAGCTTCAGGTTGCCGCGTGCAATGCGGAGCAATACCATGCCGTTGCCATAGAGCCCAAAGAACGCCACAAACATCAGCACGAGGAGCGAGACGCCCGTGCCATAGCTGGACCAAAAGCCGCCCATGCTCGCAAAGAAGCCGGCCTGTGTGACGGCAGGTGCCGCTTGACCTGCGTCAGCGATAGCCTGCGGGCTTGAGGTGAGTTGCACGAAGGGCGTGAAGATCAGCACCGCCACGGTAGACACCACCGACAGCACAACGGGACGCAAGAGCACGCGGTTGACGTTCTCCACACTCATCTTCTTCCACCAGAAGAGTTGCCCGAGTCCCGCCAGGAACGTGAAGCCAATGGTCAGCGGAATGCTCCACTTGTTGTAGAATGAGATCGGCACTACCGAGGGGCTATCGCGGAAAAGGCGCCCAAAGATGGGCGAGCTGGTTCCCAAGATGATGACGAGTGCTAGGGCGCAAAGCAAAAGCGCCCCTGAGAAGATCATGAACTCTCGCGAGAGCATGTTCGGCTCTTCCTTGGGCGTCGGGAGGTCCTTGTAGCGGTAGGCGAAGAGCCCGAACCCGACCACGCCCATCGCAATAATCCAGATGAGCAACTGATTGTTGAGGCCTAGGTCCACGAACGAGTGGACCGAGATGTCGCCCAAGATACCGCTGCGTGTGAGGAATGTGGAGTACACCACCAGCATGAACGCCAGGATACACAAGAACAGCGCGGCCTTGTGGCTAGCCCCACTGCGCTTCTGCACAATCATCATGTGGAGCGCGGCCACGCCCACCAGCCATGGCACGAACGACGAGTTCTCTACCGGGTCCCACGCCCAGTAGCCGCCGAAGTTGAGCGTGACGTACGCCCAGTAGCCACCCATCACGATGCCTGCCATCAGGATAAGCAGCGCGAAGTTAGTCCAGGGGATGGCGGCGCGGACCCACTCGGTGTAGCGCTTCTGCCACAGGGCCGCTACCGCGAAGCAGAACGGCACCAGCATCGCTGAGAAGCCAACGAACAGCGTGGGCGGGTGGATCATCATCCACATGTTCTGCAGCAGGTCGTTAAGCCCCTGCCCATTGGGCGGAATGAAGTTGGGGTTGCTTTGAAAGACCTCCGCATCGGGCATCTTCTCGACCAGCAGCGAGAACGGCGTCGACCCAATTGGGATAGGCCCCAGCTTGACGCCAATGATCATGGTCAGCAAAAAGAACTGACAGAAGGCGAAGACCGTCATGACGGGCGCCTCGAAGTCCTTCGCCCAGCGGATGAGCAGTCCGCCCATGATGCCGTTGAAGATCAGCCAGAGCATAAACGAGCCTTCCTGGCCTGCCCAAAACGAGGAGAAGACGTACTTCAGCGGCAGATCGGCCGATGAGTATTGGAAGACGTACGCGTACTGGAATTGGTGGCTGATAATTAGATAAACTAACAGCACTGATGCAGCCACAATCAGCACCGACGAGCCGATCCACGTGGCGCGCCCTATGCGCAACCAGTCACGAGACCCTTGCTGCGTGGCTAAGAAATACGCCACCACAGAGAGGATACAGGCCACAAAGGCCGACAACACGATTAACTGCCCTACCGTACCTAACATTAGCACAGACCGGAAACAGGGTTGAACAAACGCAACGGTGGAGGGACTGCATCACACGGGCAATGACGGAAACCGTTTCCAGCACCACCTGCAGAAACAATACGCTACGTCCGTCTTCATTTCAACTTAGCAGCGTAACATGGCCATCAGCGCAAAAGCTGCACCAGCCGTGCCATGGGATTGCCGCAGTGAGACCCAAGGGTGAGGCGAATTCACAACTGTGAAGGTATTGTAAGAATAAATCCCATCGGGCAGTTTATCTTGTCAAAACCACTGCGACCTAATTTTTTTAGGTATGCGCCAGTTTGAACCTGTGTGTAACATGTAAACTTAACGCTGGTAGGGCTTCCGCTAGGACAAAATGCGGTTTGGGAATGCCCGAGGTCAAAAAAAATAGTCCCCAAATTTCGCCTAAACAGGCTAAAATGAAGGTTTTGAGATACGGTGGCCTGCCAAACGGGCCAGGGCAGCATTTCGTGTATTGCGCTCCGGTGAAGAAATCATATAACTTAGGAAGTAAAGCAACCCCCCCTCTCTTCCTGCACATGGGGTTGGCCACACTTGCGCGACGTGATTGGCCCAATGTAACGGAGGAGAACCCACCGCACGCACAACCCGCGTCAGGAGACGACCACTCATTGGAAGACACCCCCTTTGTTTGGCGTTTCCATTTCTCTATTACCGAGCCCTAGCACGGGGCTCTGCCGTCGGGCCACCACCTGACCAATAGCCACACACAAAGCGTTTAGTAAGCAGAGGTGCGCGCCTCTGTTGCAGCACGCCGTGTATGCTGTTGTTGGGTACTTCGCCTCTGCCGGCTGCCGAGAGTGACGTCTGGAAACCTGTTGTGTTGCGCGCTGGGGCCGCAAGGCCTCGGCGTGCATGCGGTGAGGAAAGCTTACCCTTTCTTTTACCCCATAAACCACACATCAGGAGACGCTTCATGAAACATCATGTACGACGCATCGGGTTGTACTTGGCGCTCTTCCTTCTGCTACCCGGTATGGCCCTGGCCCAAACGGCTACCATCACAGGGAACATAACGGATGACGAAGGCGAGCCCCTCATCGGTGCGAACGTCCTCATTGAGGAACTTGTTATCGGCGGGTCCACCGATCTGAATGGTCGGTACTCGTTCGAAGTGCCCACGGCGCAGACGCAAGGACAAACAGTGACGCTCAAGGCGGGCTACGTCGGGTACTCGCCCGTCACCCGCGAGATTACGCTCGATCCCGGCCAGCAGACGCAGGACTTCGTGCTCAGCAGTGACCTCTTCGACCTCGACGAGGTGGTGGTCACCGGCGTGACCGAGGCCACCCCGGCCAAGAAGCTGGCGTTCACGGTGGAGCGGCTTGACGCTAAGCTCCTGGAAGAGGTACCCGCTTCCAGCGCCGTAGGCTCCATGCAGGGCAAAGTGGCTGGCGCCTACGTCATCCAGAACAGCGGTCAGCCCGGTGAGGCCTTCTCAGTGCGTCTGCGCGGCAGCACCAGCCTCACAGGCTCTTCGCAGCCGCTCTACATCATCGACGGTGTGATTCTGGCCGCCAACCAGGTCGACTTCAGCGCGCTCGACATCGAGAACATGGAGATCGTGAAGGGCGCCGCGGCGTCGTCGCTCTATGGCGCTCGTGCCCAGAACGGCGTTATCCAGATCACCACCAAGCGTGGCTCTAGCATCCCGCTCAACCAGACGCGGGTGGTGATCCGCAACGAGCTGAGCGTGAACGACATGCCGCGTCTGCTCGAGGCTTCCCAGTCGCATGAGTATCAGCTCAACAGCACGGGCAACAGCTTCATCGATGGCGATGGTAACGATGTGCTCTATGGTACGGCGATCGTGACCGACAATGTGCCGTGGTCCTCGGCCATTCGGTTCCAAGACAACGCCTATCCTGGGCAGACCTTCAACGCCTTCGATCAGTTCTTCAACGCGGGTAGCTCCTACACGAACTACATCGCGATCAGCCAGAACAGCGCGAAGACGAACTTCCACGCCTCGTTCGAGAATCTGGATGAAGCAGGCACGATCCGTTTCACCAACGGCTTCCAGCGCCAGAGCTTCAACATCAACCTGGACCACCGCGCTTCGGACAAGCTGAATATCTCCAGCACGATGAAATACTCGCGCTCGCAGAGTGACCGCGTAGAAAGCCTGGACTTCAATCCCTTCTTCGGCATCATGTTTACCAGCCCGCTCTCCAACCTGGAAGCGCAGGACGTGAACGACGCCGACGGCGACGGTAACACGGAAGAGCTAGTCATCCAGCCGGACCCGCTCTCGGTTGAGGAAAACCCGCTCTACATTCTGCAGAACGGCAACATCAACCGCGACCGCTCCCGCGTCCTGACCAGCTTCCGCCTGCGCTACCAGCCCGTGGACTGGATGACGCTCGACGGGACGGCCAGCTACGACCGCTCGGATCGCGACTACCGCGAGTTCTACGACCGTGGCTTCGACTCCATCGACCCCTCCAGCATCAACGACGGTCGCCTGCGCAGCACCACGTCGCTGGACCAAGCCTTCAACGCCGACGTCACCGCCTCGCTGCGTAAGACCTTTGGCGATGTTACCACGCGTGCCCAGCTCAAGTACCAAGCTGAGGTCTTCGACGGTGTCTCGGAGAGCATCACAGGCAGCACGCTGGCTGCTGGCGGCATCCCTGACTTCTCCAACGTATCGGGTGAGAAGGACGTCTCTTCGTCCGAGTTTCTCATCCGCTCGGAAGGCTACTTCTTGACGGCGGGCTTCGACTACAAAGACCGCTACATCGCCGACTTCCTGGTGCGCCGGGATGGTAGCTCGCTCTTCGGGGCCGACGAGCGCTGGCAGACGTACTACCGCGTCAGTGCGGCCTACCGCATGTCGGAAGAAGAGTGGTGGCCGCTGGGTGGGCTCATGGAAGAGTTCAAGCTGCGCTACTCAATCGGTACCGCCGGGGGACGGCCTCGCTTCGAGGCACAGTACGAGACGTTCTCCGTCAGCGACGGCGTGCTCAGCAAGTCCACGCTCGGTAACGCCCAGCTGCGTCCTGAGCTCTCCACCGAGCAAGAGTTTGGTCTTGAGTTCAGCCTCGGCGAGCGCCTCTTCATCGATGTGGTCTATGCCGACGCTCGCGTGGAAGATCAGCTGCTGCAGGTGCCGCTCGCAGGCTACTTCGGCTTTGGCTCGCAGTGGCAGAATGCAGGCGAACTGGAGTCCAACACCTGGGAAGTCAGTGTGGAAGCTCCGGTCATCGAGACCCGTGACATGAGCCTCCGCCTCGGCGCTGTGTTCGACCGCACGCGTCAGGAGATCAGCCGCTTTGACTCCAACCCGTACCGCACGGGCCCGCAGAGCGCCTTCTACTACCGCAACGGCGAAGTGCTGGGCGCCATGTACGGCGCGCTCTGGATCAGCGAGGCAGGTCAGCTTCCTGAGGACTTCGATGCCGCCGCGTTTGACATGAACGACGATGGCTACCTCGTGCCCGTGGGCGCAGGCAACACCTCGGAAGACGGCATCGCCAAAGAGCTCTGGGGTACGCAGGTTGACGTAGGCGGTGGCAACACGCTCGAGTACGGCATCCCCATCCGCTTCACGGACGAAGAGGAGAGCCAGTTCGTCCAGATTGGCGACGTGCTGCCGGACTACAACCTCGGCTTCAACACCACCTTCACGTACAAAGGCCTCACCGTGTATGGCCTCGTGAGCGCACAGATTGGTGGCGACGTGTACAACTTCACCAAGCAGTGGAGCTACCGCGACAACCGCGCTTCCGATCAGGACCAAGCTGGCAAGGCCGATGGCCTGAAGAAGCCGACCAAGTACTACGAGACGCTGTACGATGCCACCGGCATCAACTCGCACTTCGTAGAAGACGGCGACTTCCTCAAGCTGCGCGAACTGTCGGTGAGCTACAACTTCAACCGCCAGCAGCTGCAGAAGGTATTCGGCAACGTGCTCAACTCGGTCCGCGTCAGCGTGCTGGGCCGCAACCTGCTCACCTTCTCCAACTACTCAGGCTTCGACCCCGAAGTGGGTGACGGCGGCGATGCCACGCTCTTCCGCGTGGACAACTTCAGCTACCCGACCTTCCGCACCTTCACGGGTCGCTTGGAAATCACATTCTAAGTCCGATGTACAGGCGCAGGGTGGGCCTAGACGCTCGCCCTGCGCCTGGTACCCCCCATCGAACGAGCAATCCATCAGCTTTTACAGATAGGATGAAACAGAACATAACCTACGTCCTCTCGCTGGTTCTCGTGGCAGGCCTCATGGTCGGCTGCGTAGACCTGGAGGTCGAAAACCGGAACAGCCCTGACCGTGCCCAGGCCCTCTCGGACCCGGGCGACGTGCAGAACCTGATCGCAGACACGTTCCAAGACTACTGGCGCACGACCCAGTGGTGCGGCATGTCCATGATGCTTTCCACTATGGCCGACGCGCACTCGTGCTCCTGGGCCAACTGGGGCATGCGCGACATGTCTAGCGAGCCCCGCATCGCATGGAACAACGACCCGTCGTACAGCCGCCGCACCTCGGTCTCGAACCCGTGGTTCCGCGCGTACGTGACTATCTCGAACACCAACGACGGCCTCAATGCCATCTCGGCTGCCGAGGCAGAAGGCAGTGTGGACGAGAACGTCTTCACCCGCCAGGGCATCGACACGCAGAAACTGAAGGCCTTTGCCAAGTTCAACCAGGGCCTGTCCCACGGCTTGCTGGCCCTCATGTTTGACCAGGCGTTCATCGTCACTGAAGACGTGGACCTGGAGAACGACGCGCTCGAACTGCGTCCGTATGCCGAGGTGGCTGAGGCTGCCATCAACATGCTGGACGAGGCCATTGCGCTGGCCAATGCCAACAGCTTCGTGATCACCGAAGACGAAGACTGGATCTTCGGCAACGAGGTGAGCAACACGCGCCTGGCCCAGATCGCCAGCTCGTACAAGGCTCGCATCCGTGCACAGGTGGCTCGTACAGAAGCTGAGCGCGCAGCGGTCAACTGGAGCGCTGTGATCTCGGATATCCAGAACGGCATCACCGAGAGCTTCATCCCCATCGGCGATGACGACGGCGACCAGGAGTGGGACTGCATGAAGTTCTACGGCACCGACGGTGGCACCTGGGCACGCGCAGACTACCGCACGATTGGCCCTGCTGACGAAGCCGGCGGCTACCAGAACTGGCTCAACACGCCTACCGAAGACCGCGAAGTGTTTGACATCGTGACGGCAGACCGCCGCATCCAGGGTCAGGGCGGCGTGGACGCCGACGGCTCGTACTTCCAGTACTTCGGCGTTGCTGGGCCTTTCCCAGCCGCCCGTGGCACGTACCACTACTCCTCGCACACGCCTGTGCGCTGGAAGCCATACCGCGATGCCAACGCCAACGGTCCTATGCCCGTTATGCTGATGGCCGAGATGGACATGCTGCACGCCGAAGCACTCCTGCAGACGGGAGGCAGCACGGCTACCGTGGCTGAGCTCATCAACAAGACGCGCGTGGCCAATGGCGAGCTGAACCCGGCTACGGCCGGCGATGCTGTGGGTTCACAGAGCGATGACCAGAGCCACCTCGACAGCGCAAGCCTCTGGGCCAAGCTGAAGCATGAGAAGCGTATTGAGACGCTCCTCACGGCGGCTGGCCTGGACTTCTTCGACGACCGTGGCTGGGGCGACCTCGTGTCCAACACGCCCTTCCACTTCCCCGTACCGGGTGCAGAGCTGGAGACGCTGGGTCTGCAGCAGTACACCTTTGGCGGTGGCGGTGCAGGCTCGGCTCCGAAAGCTGGAGACGGCACGCCTGAGAACGCATACTGGGAGCGCAACTCGCGCACCTTCTAAGACTACCCTGTCCCTCTTGTGTGGCTAAAAGTTCAGGGTAAGGGGAGGCTGGCACGGCGAACGTGCTGGCCTCCCCGCTTTTTTGTGTGCCCTATCCGCTTGCTTTGCCGCGACTTAGCGCGTAGCATTTGCCACGCATAGTGATTCCACCAGATTACTCTACACACCATGCGATATTTCTCTTCCCTCTGTCTCGTCCTCATGCTAGGGCTCAGCCTAGCGGGCTGCAGCGGATCTGGCGATGCCATCAAGAACGACACCCGTGATAACATTGGGTCGCATCCTCGGGTCGTGATCACCGCCATCGGCAACGAAACCTTCGTCGTGCGCTATGCCTACCGCTTCCTGCGCGTGGTAGACGAGCCCGGCGACATCATGCTGGAGACCGAGTGGCGCGATCTCCAGCCCACGGATGATGAGCGTGCATTGGGCGTAACGGCCGTCCGCAATAAGTTTCTCGTGCAAGCACGCCCGCGCAACCGCACCACGAGTCTGGCGAACTCCTACACGGTCATTGTACGTACTGAGACAGAGGCCCGCACCGTGGACAATGACTACTGGACGCCCATCGCGATCACTCCTGAGCGGAAGGAGTACATCGACGAGATCGTGGACTTCTACGAAACGGAAATGCGCATCCAAGGCTAACAAAAATTATGCGTGACCTAGTGCAGCGCACGCTCGTGGTGGCGTGCTTGGTAGGACTCGCTGCGTGCCAAAGTGGACCAGCACCCTACACATGGACCGAGGCGGAAGGATACAGGTCAGCGCCCATAGCACCTCCCGGTGCGGGGCAGCCCGGCTTCGTTGAGCGCCAGACAGCGATCGACGACGACAACATGGTCTCCGACTCGGTCTTTCTGGCCAACCGGCATGTCGTCAACGGAGCCGGATTGGCACTGGCCGATGTAGACGGCGATGGGTGGACCGATGTCTACCTCGCCCGGCTGGAGGGCGACAACACGCTGTACCGCAACCTGGGCGGCTGGCAGTTCGAAGACATTACCGCCCAAGCGGGCGTAGCTGCACCCGACCGCTACAGCACCGGCGCCACTTTCGCCGACGTCGATGGCGATGGCGACCAGGACCTGCTTGTCGCTGCGCTCGGCGGTCCGAACGTAGCCTACCTCAACGACGGCACGGGCGTCTTCACCGACGCCACCGCGGAGCTGGGGCTGGAGTCTAACCTGGGCAGCATGACGAAAGCGCTGGCCGATGTAGACAACGATGGCGACCTCGATCTCTACGTGGCCAACTACCGCATCGCCACCGCCAAGGACATCTTCCCGCCCGACGTGCGCGCCTTCGACCGCACTGTGAAGCAGCAGGGCGACGACTACGTACTGGTGCCGCCTTTCGACGAATACTACCAGCTCTCCATCCAGGGCAACCGGCTGATGCGCTTCGAGTACGGCGAGCCCGACGCGTTCTATCTCAACGACGGCCAAGGGCGCTTCACGGCCGTGCCGTTCACCGAAGGCCGCTTCCTCGACGCCGAGGGCAACCCGCTCACCGAGACGCCCACCGATTGGGCGTTGGCGGCCCGCTTCCAGGACGTCAACGGCGACGGCCACCCCGACCTCTATATCTGCAACGACTTCGAGAGCCCCGACTACCTCTGGATGAACCGCGGCGACGGTACGTTTCAGGCGGCCAACACCTTCGATCTCCGCAAGATCAGCAACTCCACCATGTCGGTGGCGATGAACGACGTCAACGGCGACGGGCGCACAGACATCTTCACGGCGGACATGCTCAGCCGTGACCCCGCGCGCCAGCATCGGCAGATGGGGACGCGCGTGCCGTTCCCGGCAGCGGTGGGCGAAATCACAAACCAGCCGCAGGAGATGCAGAACATGCTGCTGCTCCAGCGCGAAGACGGGACGTTTGCCGAAGTGGCCAACTGGGCCGATGTGGCGGCCTCCGAGTGGTCGTGGTCTACCATGTTCATGGACGTGGACCTGGACGGCAACGACGACCTGCTCGTCACCAACGGCCACCGCTACGACGCCATGGACTCGGACATGCAGCAGCGCCTGGCGGGCCTGCCGATCTCGGACGACTGGCGCAGCGTGCTCACGCTCTTCCCCGACCTCGACGTGCGCAACCTCGCCTTCCGAAACATGGGCGGTGGGCAGTTTGAGCCTGTGGAGGGCGAGTGGGGCATGGGCACGTCGCCCAACGTCACGCATGGCTTCGTCAGCGGCGACCTGGACGGCGACGGCGACCTGGACCTCGTGGCGAATCGGCTGGATGCGCCGCCCCTCGTGCTCGAAAACACAGCCAGCAGTGGGCGCATCCTCGTCCGCCTCAAGGGCCAAGCCCCCAACACGGCAGGCATCGGCGCCAAGATTCGCGTGATCGCCGATGGCCTCCTGGATCAAACCGACGAGATCATCGCGGGCGGGCAGTACCTCTCGCACAGCGCCCCCGAGGCGATGTTTGCCTCCGGCGGTGCCGCGCAAGTCACCATCGAGGTGACGTGGCCCGACGGTACGCTGTCGCGCATTGCCGATGTGCCGACCAACCATATCTACGAGATCGCGCAAGAGAACACGCAGCCTGCGCCTGCGCGCGTGGAGGCATCGTCTATGCCCTTGTTCACTGCCGACGACGCGTTTGAGCACACGCACACCGAGACGCCGTTCGACGACTTCGCCCGCCAGCCCCTCCTGACGCGCCGCCTCAGCCAAGACGGCCCCGCCATCGCCGTGGTCGACTTGGACGCCGATGGCGATGATGACCTACTTGTGGGCAGCGGTCGCGGCGGTCGGGTGGCTATGCACCGCAACGACGATGGGCAGCTCCGCGCCGTACCCGCGGCGCAGCTCGGCGACCTCGGGGCGGAAGCCACCTTGGACCAGCAGGGCATCCTGGCCATACCCGATGCCGCTGGCCGGATGACGATCTTCGTCGCCTCGGCCAACTACGAGTCGGAGCAACGCGTTACGTCGAGCATCGGGGTGTACCAGCAGCAAGCGGGCCGCTGGCGCGAGGTGGACCGGCTAGATGCCGGGCCAAGCGCTGTGGGCGCCCTCGCCGCCGCCGACATCGACAGCGACGGTGATCTGGACGTGTTCGCCGCTGGGCGGTTTGACCCCAACGCGTATCCACGTGCCGCCTCGTCGCGGCTGTTCGTGCAAGCCGAAGGGAGCTGGACGTTTGCCGAGGCGCAGAGCGCGCCGTTCCAAGCCCTGGGGTTGACCACGGGCGCGGTCTTTGGTGACATGGACAGCGACGGCGATGTCGACCTCGTCACGTCGAGCGAGTGGGGCCCCGTGCGCGTCTTCCGCAACGACGGCGCGGGGCAGTTCGCCCAGATGACCGCGTCACTGGGCCTGGACCGCTACCTCGGCTGGTGGCGCGGCATCGACCTGGGCGACTTCGACGGCGACGGCCGGCTCGACATCGCAGCCGGAAACTGGGGCCTCAACAGCCGATGGGAAGCCACGACCGAAGACAACCGCAGCACCCTGCGCGCGTGGCACGGCGACGTGGACGTCAACGGCAGCTACGACGTGCTCGAAGCCTACTGGAACCCCAACGTGGATGGCTTCACGACGGATCGCGGACTGAACACGCTCGGCTACGGCATCCCGGCGCTGCAGCGGCGCGTGCAGAGCCATGCGGCGTTTGCCGAGCAGAACGTGACGCAAGTGCTCGGGCCTGTGCTTCAGAACGCCGAGGTTGCCGAGGTGAACACGCTGGAGCACGCGGTCTTCCTCAACCGAGGCAGCACGTTCGAGCGCGTGGCGCTGCCCGCCGAGGCGCAGTGGAGCAGCGCGCAAAGCATCGTGGTGGACGACGTAGATGCTGACGGCAACGAAGACCTCTTCCTCAGCCAGAACTGGTTCGCCGTGCATCTGGAGACGCCGCGCCTGGATGCGGGCCGCGGCCTCTGGCTCCAAGGCGACGGGCGCGGCAACTTTACGCCATGGACAGGCAGTGCCTCGGGCATCAAAGTCTACGGCGAGCAGCGCGGCGCGGCCACGGCGGACTTCGACGGCGACGGGCTTCGCGACGTCATCGTCACGCAGAACGGCAACGCCACGCAGCTCTACCGCGGCACGACAGCGCAGCCGGTAGGCCTCACCGTGAAGTTCGACGGCACGCCACCCATCGCGGGCACAACCATTCACCTTCGCTACGCTGATGGCACCGAAGGACCGCGTCGCCTGATCCGCTTGGGCAGTGGCTGGCTCAGCCAGCAGTCCACTACGCAACGGCTTGGTTTTGCTGAGGATACGAATCCTGCTGAGGCCGTTGTGGTTACAGCGCCCGGTGCCGAGCCCATCGCGGCGCCCCTCACTGCCGAGCAGACGCAGGTCGTCATCAACCTGGGCGTGCTCGGGTAGTCATTTCGTACCGATTTTCTCCATCCCCACCGTGGCTGTTCTCTCCCGATTCTGTGCCGTCGGCGCGCTCCTGCTGGCGGGGTGCCAGCCCGTTGCGCGCGAGTATGCGTGGCAGGATGCTGACGGCTACCGCCTCGCCCCGCTCGATGTGCGCAGCAGCGGCGACGGCTTCGCGCCGCGCCTGAAGACGGGCATCACGTTCGCCAACGATGTTCTCGGCGAGGCTGTGGTTGGCAACCGCCACCTCCTGCACGGCTCTGGCGTGGCGCTGGGGGACGCCGACGGTGACGGCCGCACCGACGTCTACCTCGCCAGCCTCCAAGGCGACAACAAGCTGTACCGCAACCTGGGCGGCTGGCGGTTCGAGGACATCACCGAACAAGCTGGCGTGGCCGCGCCCGATCGCTATGGCACGGGCGCCACGTTCGCCGACATTGACGGCGACGGCGACCAGGACTTGCTGGTGACGGCGCTGGGCGGGCCGAACGCCGCATACGTCAACGACGGGAGTGGCGTGTTCACAGAGGCGACGGCTGAGCTGGGGCTGACGTCGAGCTTCGGCAGCACCACACAGGCGCTGGCCGACGTGGACGGTGACGGTGACCTCGACCTCTACGTGGCCAACTACAAGCGTGTGGCGCTGCGCGACTCGCTGCCGCCCGACCAGATCGCGTGGGACCGCGTCATCAAGCAACTCGGCGACAGCGATTATTACGTGGCCCCTGAGTTCCGCGATCACTACGAACTGAAAATCATCGGCACGAAGCTGCTGCGGCTAGAGACGGCAGAGCCTGACGCGTTCTACCTCAACGACGGCACGGGGCGCTTCGACCACATCAGCCTCGCCTCTGAGCGCTTCCTCGATGCCGAGGGGAAGCCGCTGGCGAAGGCACCCAAGGACTGGGGGCTGGTCGTGCGCCTGCAAGACGTCAACGGCGACGGGCACCCCGATCTCTACGTCTGCAACGACTTCGAGAGCCCCGACTACTTCTTTCTCAACCAGGGCGACGGCACGTTCCGCCAGGAGCCTGCGCTGTCGCTGCGCAAGACGAGCAACTCCACGATGGCGGTCGCCTTCAGCGACATCGACCGCAACGGCACCACGGACTTCTTCACCGCCGACATGCTCAGCCGCGACTACCAGCGGCGGCAGGTGCAGATGGGGACCCGAGCGCCCATCCCTGCTGCCATCGGCGCCATCGACAACCGTCCGCAGGAGATGCAGAACATGCTCTTCCTGGGGCGCGGCGACGGTACCTTCGCCGAGGTCGCGTACATGGCCGATGTGGCCGCCTCTGAGTGGACCTGGGCCAGCCTGTTTATGGACGTCGACCTCGATGGCTACGAGGACCTGCTCGTCACCAACGGCCACGCCTTCGATGTGCAGAACGCCGACGCCAAAGAGATTGAGAGCATGCGGCAAGCCCGCGTGCGCACCTACGAGGAGTTCCGCAAGCTGCTCTACCTCTACCCGCCGCTCGAACTGCAGAACGTGGCCTTCCGCAACAACGGCGACGGCACCTTCGCCGCCCAGCCTGACGGCTGGGGCCTCGGCCTCGACCCCGACATAAGCCATGGCATCGCTCACGCCGACCTCGACCACGACGGTGACCTCGATGTGATCGTCAACCGCCTGAACGCGCCTGCGCTCGTGCTCGAAAACACCGCTGGTGCCAACCGCGTGCTGATCCGGCTGCGCGGGGCAGAGGGCAACACGCACGGCATCGGCGCCAAGGTCACCGTCTACGCCGATGGTTTGCCCACCCAGACGAAGGAGATCATCGCGGGTGGCGTCTACCTGTCGAGCAGCGCGCCCGAAGCGAGCTTCGGCACGGGCGACGCCGCGGGTGTCGATGTGAAAGTGCAGTGGCCTGGCGGTGCCGTCACGATGTTGAGCGATCTGCCCACGAACCACGCGTTCGAAATTCAGCAAGACGAGGCTGCTACGCCTGCGTTGGAAGATCAGCCCGCACCCGATGCTGCGCCCATGTGGCAGGCTAACGCGCTCAGCCACACGCATGCCGAAACAGCGTTCGACGACTTCGCCGCGCAGCCGCTCCTCGCTCGCCGCCTCAGCCAAGACGGCCCTGGCATAGCCTGGGCGGATCTGGATGGCGACGGCGACGACGACCTGCTCATCGGCAGCGGCGCGGGCGGCGCGCTGGCCATGTACCGCAACGAGCGCGGCACGCTTCGGCCCATGCGCGGCTTGGGCGATCTTGACCAGACGGCAGCAGTGGATCAGTCCGGCATCCTGGCCATCCCCGACGCCTCGGGGCGCATGACGGTGTTTGTTGGCTTCAGCAACTACGAGGCCGCGCCCGGCACGCCGTCGATGATCGGCGTCTACCAGCAGCAGCGCGGTACATGGCGGCAGGTGGCGCAACTCGACGGCGGCGCGAGCAGCATCGGTGCGCTGGCGGCCGCCGATGTAGATGGCGACGGTGACCTCGACCTCTTCGCCGCTGGGCGCAGCGTACCGGGGCAGTACCCGGCCAAGGCCTCCTCAAGGCTGTTCGTGCAGGACGCCGGAGCGTGGAGCTACAGCCCCGGCAATGCCGCCTTCCAGAACATCGGCCTCGTCACCAGCGCCGTCTTCGGCGACCTGGATGCCGATAGCGACGCCGACCTCGTGCTGGCCACGGAGTGGGGACCTGTGCGCGTGATGCACAACGACGGCACGGGTCGCTTCACCGACGCCAGCGTTGGCCTTGGCCTCGCGCAGCACACCGGATGGTGGCGTGGCATAGACCTCGGCGACTTCGACGGCGATGGGCGGCTCGACATTGCCGCGACCAACTGGGGCCTCAACAGCCGGTGGCAAGACCCCGAGGCGACAGGGTATCCGGTCAAAGTGTGGCACGGCAACCTCGACGGCGACGACCGCTACGACCTCATCGAGAGCCGCTACCAGCCGAGCGTGGGCGGCTACGCGCCGGATCGCGGGCTCGGCCTCGTCTCCTACGGCATGCCGCTCATCCGCATGCGCATCAAGTCGCACGAGGACTTCGCCACCCGCACCACCGAGAACATCCTAAGCACGTTCGGGCAGCGTGCCACTGTGGATTCCGCCGCCACGCTGGCACACACCGTGTTCTTCAACCGCGGCGACCGCTTCGAGGCAGCGCGGCTTCCCGTGGAAGCGCAGCGCGCCCCTGGCTTCGGCCTCGTCGCTACCGACTTCGATGCCGACGGCCACACCGACCTGCTGCTCGCCCAAAACTTCTTCGCCACGCAGGTCGAGATCCCCCGCCTCGATGCCGGACGGGGCTTGCTGCTCAAGGGGAATGGCAAGGGCCAGTTCGAGGCAGTGCCCGGGCAAGCGAGCGGCGTCTTGGTCTATGGCGAGCAGCGTGGGCTCGCAGTGAGCGACCTCGATCAAGACGGACAACTTGACGCGGTATTCAGCCAGAACGGCGCGGAGATGATCCTGCTGAACAGTAGCGGTGCACCCGCCGTCCGCGTCGCGTGGGCCGATCCGCAAGCCGCGATTGGCGCAACGGTGCGGGGCATCTATGCCGATGGCGCAGGTGCAGCGCATGTCGTCAAGGTGGGAAGTGGATGGTGGAGCCAGCAGGCGCTCGATGTGCTGCTTGCCCGCGATGGGCTGGAGCGCGTAGAAGTACGCTGGCCCGATGGGCAGGCGCAGGTGGTGCCCGTGGAGGAGCGTGGCGTGCTCATGGTGCAGAAGGAGGCAGCGCTATGAGGTTGAGAAGGATGTGGGGAAGCGCGTGTGCGCCCCAGGATGTCATCCCGAGCGGCGGCCAAGGGCTAGAGCCGTGGGATCTCCCACTTGGTGGTCGTGCTAATCATAATCGGGGGAGATCCCTCGGCTCCGCTCGGGATGACAAGAGCGAGCACATTGGCAAAACGAACGCCCTCTCCTATGAGCTAGGAGAGGGTTGGGGTGAGGTAGCTCAG
>JBCDJT010000017.1:0-57177 GCA_038747545.1 Bacteroidota bacterium | reverse complement strand
CTCAACGACTATCAGGAATACCTCGACGAAGCGTTCGCGTACGCCCATGCCAACAACGTTGACTATGCGGCGGCGCTCGACAGCCTGCGGGCAAGCATCGGAGCGCAGACCACTGGCAATGCGCTTGGCCTAGCGGTGCAGCAGGTGATGGCGCGCTTCATCGACGGGCACGCTGGCGTGAGCGGATTCGCCTACCCTCCCGGTGCGCTTCCCTTCGCCATCGATGCCGTGCAAGGCGGCTACGCCGCTTTCCGCACAGACCGCTCTGCGTTCATCCACCCAGACCATCCGTACGTGGTCGCGTTGGACGGCGTGCCAGTAGACCGTTGGCTGGAAGCAGCGAGCCCATGGGTGGTGCAAGGTTCGCCGCAGTATCAAGCCTACGGCGCCCTCCGCCACCTGCGTCGCGTCAACCACCTGCGCACGGTGCTCGGCTTGCCCCTCGCTGACAGCTTGGCCGTCACTCTTGCCGACTTCTCGGGAGCGTCGCGACACACGCTGGCGATGCCGGTGCGGCCCAATGAGCAGCGCGCCTCGCGTTTTCCACAGCGCGAAAGCCAGGTGCTCGACGGCAACATCGGCTACCTCCGTCTGGAGCAGATGAACGAGGATGCCGTCGAGAACGTGGAGACCTGGATGCCACAGTTCGAGCAAACCGATGGGCTCATCATCGACGTGCGGGGCAACACGGGCGGCTCGCGCGATGCGCTACGCGCCCTGTTTCCCTACTTCATGAGCGCTGCCGACCCGCCGCATGTGGCCAACGCCGCGCAATACCGCCTGAGCGACGACCTCGACGACGACCATCTGGAGCGCCGCTACATGTACCGCGCTGACAGTAAGCAGTGGCGGGCGGAGGAGCATGCCGCCATCGAGGCCTTTGCCCAGGCCTTTCAGCCCGAATGGATGCCGCCGCAAGCCGACTTCAGCGCCTGGCATTACCTGGTCTTGAGCCACGACACGGCGCCACATGCCTACACGTATACCGCCCCCGTGGTCATCCTGATGGACGAGAAGGGCTTCAGCGCTACCGACATCTTTCTGAGCGCGTTTAAGGGCTGGCGGGATGTAACGTTGATGGGGCAGCCCAGCGGGGGCGGCAGTGCGCGCTCGCGCACCTACACGCTGGAGCCCGTCCCGCTCATGGTGCGCATGGCGACCATGGCGTCCTTCCAACGCGATGGCACGCTGTACGACGGGCGCGGCATCCAGCCTGATATACTCCTGGAGCCCACGGCTGCCGACATGCTGCTCGATGCCACCGACACAATGCTTGAAGCCGCTCTTGCTCACCTGGAGAAAGCAGCCTTGTAGCACGCTGCTGGCTCGCGCACGGCAGCCAATACAGGTCAACGGTCCTCCGCAAAACGGCCCGAGTGGCTTCTCTGATGGTGAGGCCGTTTCGAATGCCTTGGTCGTCACCGGGCCGAAAAGAGAGCAGGCCGGCCCTGCATAAGGAGTCCGTTAAGGTTCTTGCTGCAAGCGCGCTAGGAAGTCGGGTGGGCGGTACTCTTTGGGCAGGTCCTCGGCGATGCGCTCAAATGCCCAGTAGCCGTAAAGCGTGACGCCGTACGGGTCTAGCACCTCGCCGTTGTGGTCCACTACCGTGGCGCCGCTCGTCAGCTTGATGAGGGAGCGCTGGTTTTCATAGGCGTTGAGGGGCCACTTGCGCTGCCAGAGCCGGAAGGCGCGGTTCTCCTCCTCGCGGGTGTAGACGATCTCGACGTAGCCGTCGAAGTCGAGCACCATGCCGCCAGCCAAGGTGTCGCTGGGCGTAAGGAGATCGGCGGTACGAGCGGGGAAGCGGATGTGCTGCGCGGCGCTGCTGCGAAGGTCGGGACGGTAAAACAGCTGGAAGCCCTCAGCGTCGGCGCGGCCCGCCATCGCGGCGAGCAGAAAGTGCCGGAAGGAGCCGTGGAAGGCCTGCCTGCGGTTGGCCACCCATTCCTCCTCCTGCTGGGGCGAGGCCGGGGCGAGGTGCTCGTAAAACGGATCGCCGTCGTACCGGATGGTAGGCCCTTCGATGGAGAAGTCCTTCATGTGGTATTCCAGCTGGTAGCCCAAGTGCTCGTTGCGCACCACCAATGGGGCAGAGGCTGTCGCTCGGAAGACGCCCAGCCAGTTCACCTTAAAGTCGAGCACTTCCGTGTTTTCGATGGACGCCTTGTCGGCGCCGGGCGTCTCGCCCACAAACGTGGTGACGAACTTGTTGAGGCGCTTGCGCCACTTGCGGCCCCGGTCAGCAGGCTGTGCCGTCACGACCGCGCCGTCCATCTCGATGATGGTGGGCGCCAGCTCCAGATCGACCTGCCAGTCCTCAGCAGAGCGGTGGTCAAACTCGACCTGCCCTTGCTCAAACCCGAGCATCGTGGCGATGAGCTTGTGGGCGCCCGGCGGTACACACGAAAACGCGAATCTGCCGTCGGCATCGGTAGCCGTGCCCAGGGTCGAGGCAGCGATGAAGACGTGCGCATTGGGCAGGGGAGCTTCCGTTTCGGCATCGCGCACCGTGCCCGTCAGCGCGAAACACGCTGGGGTTTGTGCCGACGCCGCCATCGGCATCAGCAATCCTATGATTACGAGTAGCCGCTTCATCGCAGGTTCATTCTAGAACCCGCACAAGGCTTTGTTTCCCCGGGGGACGGCCTCCAGATCAAATTCTATCAGGCATGGAGGCTCGCCTATGACACGAGGATGTCACCCCCAGGTCGTAGCTTTCCCGCCATGCACTGCCACCTTGCCATCGCACGCTCATGACGGGTACGTTTCACATCGGCGAATTGCTTAGCGACGTGCTGGCCGACCTGGCCCGTCGTCCCGCCGCTCCGCCTGTGCTCTCGCAGAAAGCCGCCGACCGCAACACCGAGAACCGCCAGCCGTCAGCCTCATCCACTCCTGTGCGCCAGCCCCGCTAGGCCTCAGCTCAGCCGCGGTCCCATTGCACAAGCTCGTCCAGGGGCTTCCGCTGGAGGTCAGGCACGGTGGCGTCATCGGTAGGGTAGCCGATGGGGAAGAGGATGAACGGCTTCTCGTTCTTGGGCCGCCCCAAGATCTGCCCGAGAAATTTCATGGGGCTGGGCGTGTGCGTCAGCGTGGCGAGACCCATGTTGTGCAGCGCCGCAATGAACAGCCCACAGGCAAGGCCGCAGCTCTCTTGCACGTAGTAGTTTTTGGTGCGGTTGCCGTCCTCGTCTAGCCCGTAGAGTTCGGCGAAGCAGACCACGATCCACGGCACGGTTTCGAGGAACGGCTTCTGCCAGTCGGTGCCGATGGGGGCGAGGGCGTCGAGCCATTCCTGGTTCATGCGCCCGTGGTAGCTCTCGTACTCTTCCTTCTCGGCGGCGATGCGGATCTCGCGCTTGAGGGCGGGATCGCTGATGGCGACGAAGCGCCAGGGCTCGCGGTGGGCGCCACTCGGCGCTGTTCCGGCCGTGCGGATGGCTTGCTCAATGAGGTGACGCGGCACGGGTTGATCGCTGAAGAAGCGAACCGAGCGGCGGCGGTTCATCAGTTCGTAGAACGCGTCGGCGCGCTCAAGCATGCTGGCAGGCATGCGCGGTTCGAAGTCGAGCGGGATGTGCGGGAAGTCAGCCATGAGGCGCGGGAATCAGGGAGCGTCAGGGCGCGGAACGTAAGGCGAGAGGCGTGCTTCGGCAAATCGCTTCCGCGTATCTGGTCAGAACCGACCTGCGCTGAGCATGAGACTCCAGACGGTTTGGTCAAGCGTCAGGGCGCGCCCCAGGTAGCCGCTCAGGCGGATGCCGAGGCGGTGCCGCCCACCGCTGTGGAGGACGAGTTGTGCCCGACCGCCCACGGACCCAACGGTGTGGTGCCGAATAGCGAAGAACGGGAGCTCATTGCGATAGACAGAATACGTGAACAGGTCCTCGCGGTAGCCTACACCGAGCCCAAGGCCGCTGTGGGGCGTCTCGACCACCCGAACTTGGTAGTACGCTTGCCGGATCTGCCGGAGCCGCGTCAAGCGGTAGATGGTGGACGCCAGCGTGATGTACTGCTCCGGCGCTATGCGTACGGTGGCATCAGCACCGAACGATGTGCGGAGGGAAAGACTCATGGCAAAGGTTCCCTCGCTATTAAAGCCCGTGATGAAGTATCCTGGGAGTTCTGGGAAGTAGTCTTCCCAATCGCCTTGTCCATCTAGCTCACGATCCTGCACGAGGGCCGCGATGCGCGCCAGCCCGTGGTAGGGCGCCAGAAACATGCCTCCGCTGGCCTCTTCCCAGAGGTACTTCGGCGTCGGCGCCATGTGCCGTAGCATCAACGCTTCGCTCTGCGGCGGGTGCGGCATGGTCACACACCCCCATGTAGCGAGCACCAGCATGCCAAGCAGAGCCAAGGCAAACGAGCGGGAAGAGCAGAACGACATAACTGGGGTAAGTCATCGGAGCGCCTTGCTACAACCGCGCGATGGACATTCAGTTGCAGTAGGTCGGGGATGTCTGCCTGGGATGCTCTCGCCTAGCTACCCAGCACCTTGGCCAGGGTCTCCAGTGGTGCCGTATCGATCGGCTCGTCGCCGCGCTGGCGGAGGAAGGCGTTGATGGGGTCGTGCAGCTTGATGGCGCGGTCTACCTCGGCATTGCTGCCTTGCTTGTAGGCGCCGATGCGGATGAGATCTTCGGCATCGCGGTAAGCGGCCATGAGGCGGCGGGCCTTCATCGCGGTCTCCTGCTCATCGGCGGTGGCGAGGCGAGGCATCAAGCGGCTGACGCTGGCCAGCACGTCGATGGCGGGGTAGTGCCCGGCGTGGGCCAGCTTGCGCGAGAGCACGATGTGGCCGTCCAGGATGCCGCGCACGGCATCGGCGACGGGCTCGTTCATGTCGTCGCCATCCACCAAGACGGTGAAGACGCCCGTGATGCTGCCTGCGTCCGACGGCCCGGCGCGTTCCAGCAGACGCGGCAGCAGCGCAAACACCGACGGTGTGTAGCCGCGCGTGGTCGGCGGCTCGCCCACGGCTAGGCCAATCTCGCGCTGCGCCATCGCCACGCGTGTGACCGAGTCCATCATCAGCAAGACGCTCTTGCCCTGGTCGCGGAAGAACTCAGCCACGGCCATGGCCACGCTGGCGCCCTTGACGCGCGTCATCGCGGCTTGGTCGCCCGTGACGGCGATGACGACGGAGCGGCGCAGGCCTTCCTCGCCCAGGATGTCGTGGATGAACTCCTGCACTTCGCGCCCGCGTTCGCCGATCAGCGCGATCACGTTGACGTCAGCCTGGGTGCGGCGGGCCATCATGCCGAGCAGCGTGCTCTTGCCCACGCCCGACCCGGCGAAGATCCCCACGCGCTGCCCGTGCCCCATCATCAGAAACGCATCCATCACGCGGATGCCTGTGGGCAGCGGCTCGCTGATGACCTGGCGGTCGAGCGGCGGCGGAGGGTCGGCGTGGACGGGCTGCTCATGGGTGAAGTTCAGCGGCCCTTTCCCGTCGATGGGCTGGCCGTTGCCGTCGAGCACGCGCCCGAGGAGCCCGTAGCCCACCTTGACGCTGAGCGGCAGCGCCGAGCGCTCGACGAGGCATCCGGCCCGAAGGCCCGCCGTCTGCTCTAGCGGCATCAGCACGGTGGTGCGTCCGCGCACGCCCACGACCTCGGCCTTGACGCGTCGCGCCAGCCCGTGGGCTTGCTCGTGGATGTAGCACAGTTCGCCCACGGCGGCATGCACATCGGTAGCCTCCACCAGCAAGCCGACCACCGTCTTCACGCGGCCAAACGTGCGGGGCCGTGGCGGGTGGTGCTTGAGGTGATGCAGGGCGTTGAGGAGGAGGCTCATGGGGAGCGTGGGGCTAGGAGGCGTCGGTCGCCTGACTGGCGAGCAGTTCGGCTTTAAGGTTGTCGTAGAGCTCGTCCTGTAGGCGGCGTATGGCTTGGTCGGCGGTCTGCACAATCCAGTCGCCCTCGGCCAGGAGAGCGTCGGGCGTCCACGTCAGGTGCTCGAACAAGTCGTCCAGGCGCTCAACGACCCCCAGCTCTTGCAGCCGCAGGTAGTCGACCGGATGGGTGCAGATCTCGACAGGCGCTTCGCCTGCAAGCTGGTCCACGGCTTGGCGCAGCGCACGCTCGGCGGCTTTGATCTGTGCGTGGGCAGGGGTCACCTCGGTGATGGCCTTGGCGGCAGTCAGGGCGAGGCGCAGCAGCGGCTGTTCGCTCTTCTCCAGGTGGCCCTTCCATGCGTTTTTGAATACGACCAGCTTGTTGAGCAACGCCTGGTGCTGCTCGGCGTGCTCCGCCTGCGCGGTCTTGCGCTCGGCCTCGGCTTCGGCCTGAGCAGCAGCATAGCCCTCGGCGAAGGCGGCTTCGCGGGCGGCGGCGACCTCAGCAGCAAGCCGCGCTTCCCACTCGGCCTCGCGCTCGGCGTCGAACACGGGGGCTTGGGGTTCGGGAGTTGGCGTTGATTCGGGTTCGGGCTCGGGGAGGCTGCGCTTGAGCGGTTCAGGCAGCGGGAAGTCGGCCTCGAAGGCAGGCAGCTGCACGGCCACCGCCTCCATGCTGGCCTCGGCACGACCCCGGCGCAGCACGCCGCGCAGGCGGTACGGTTCGGGCTCGTCAGCTTGCGTTGCTGAGGCTCCCTGCCACGCGACCTGCGCACGCTGAATGCGCGGCTGGGCCAGCGGCTCGGCATGTGGGCGCCCAGCCGTACTAGAGGGCGCTAGCTCGAAGGCTTTGAGGATGCGGGGCATGACGTTCGTGGTTGAGCATCCGTGAGAGCACGCTACGGCGCATCCTCACAGATGAAGCGCTACAGGAAGTCGTCGCCGCCGCCGCGCGACAGGGTGATCTCTTCCTTCTCTTCGAGGTCGGAGACTAGGTCGAGGACGCGTCGCTGGGCTTCCTCGACGTCGCGCACGCGGGTGGGGCCCATGATTTCGAGTTCTTCTTCCACCACGGCACGCGCACGCTCGCTGATGTTGTTGAGCAGCTTGTCCTTGAGTTCGGGCGAAGCCCCCTTGAGGGAGAGGACCAAGTCGCGCTGGTCCACCTCGATGAGGATGCGCTGCATGTCGCGGTCGGCCACGCCTTTGAGGTCTTCGAAGACGAACATGAGCCCTTTGATGCGGTCGTAGAGGCCTTCGTCGCGGTCCTTGATGTCGTCCATGATGACGCGCTCCGAGGTGCGGCTCGCCTTGTTGAGGATCTGCACCGCCTTGTCGATGCCACCCATGTTGCTCAGCTGCGAGCCGATGACAGAGCCGATCTGCTGGCGGATGACTTCTTCGACATCGGCCATGAGCTCGGGCGATGTCTTGCCCATCGTGGCCAGGCGGTAGAGGATCTCGCTTTGCGACTGCTGCGAGAGCGTAGCCAGGATTTCTGCCGCCTTGTGCTCGTTCAGGTGCGCCAAGATGAGAGCCGCTGTCTGCGGATGCTCGTTCTGGATGAAGTTGGTCAGCTGCGTCGTCTCCAGGGTCTGCAAGAGGTGGAAGGCCGAGACCTCCATCGCGGCCTCCACACGCATCATGATCTCCTCGGCGCGGCGCGGCCCCAGCGCGTTCTGCAGCGCGGTGCGGGCAAAGTTGACACCGCCTTGCGAGACGTAGTCGCGGCCCATCGCCAGGTCGCGGTAGTCGATCATCACCGCCTCCACGATCTCGCTGCTCACGTTGCGAAACTTGGCGATGGCGACCGAGATGGCCTCCACCTCGCTGTCGGGCAGGTGGGGCAAGATTTGCACAGCGGCGTCCATGCCGAGTGCGATAAGGAGGATGCCGGCTTTCTCGGAGCCCTTGAGTTTGGCGAGGTGCTGCTGCACCTCTTCCTCAGACATTTCCTTGCTGTCCCAGCCGCGATCAACACGGTCGACGGCGGCTTCATCAAGGACGGCGAGTGCAGTTTCAGTTGCGGCCATAGCGGTCCATTAGGTCGTGGTTTTCTTCGCTCATCCAGGTGCGGATCATGTCGGCCGCCTGTTCGGGGTTTTGCAGCACCGACTGGCGAATTTCGTCGAACATGAGGTGCTTGGCCTTCAAGCGACGCTTAGCATCCTTCGAGAGCTTGCTCTGGTAGTAGTCGTTGGCACTGACATCGTCGAGATCATCATCCTCCGCACCGCCTGCACCTGAGGTAAGCAGGCGCGTGTCGCCGTTATAGGGCGCCCCGTCGCCGCCGGGGGCGAGCAGCGGGTCCAACTCGGGCTCGGCCGCGATCGTCTGGACGCTCTTCGTCATGCTGCGGATGAGCCACAACGCGAGTAGCGCGGCAATCGCCATGAAGCCGTAGCGGATGTAGAGGTTCATCTGCTCCCGCTGCTCCTGCTCGCGCCACTCGGCGGCCTGCGTGGCGTAGACGGTCTGGTCGAACTGGGTCTGGGAGATGGCAAATTGGTCGCCGCGCTGCACGTTGAAGCCCACGGCGTTCTTGACGATGGCCTCGATCTCCGTCAGCTCGTCGGCGGTGTAGGCTTCAGGCTGGGGTTGCGCGTCCTCGTCGTCGCCCAGCACGGGCAGCAGCTTTTGGTTGAGGATGACCGAGACGGTGAGGTAGGCGATGTCGCCCACGCTCTTCTCGATGCGCTCCACGGTCTCGTTGATCTCGAAGTTGCGCACGCTGGCCGACTCTTCGTCGCCCTGGAACGCAGACTCCTGCCGCTGTTCGCTCCGCACGGTGGCGCTCTCGGGGTCGATGACGCTGCGCTGTGTGAAGCCGCGCGAGAAGTCGAGCTCGACCGACACGCGGACGATGGCGTTCTCGTCGCCGAGGACGGCATCGAGCATGCTCTGGGCTTTGCCCGCGAGGTAGGTCTCCTTGTCGCGCTGGAAGCGGAGCTGTGCTGAGGTCACCTGCGTGTCCTCGTTGCCCGCATCCGGGTTGGAGAGCAGGTTGCTCTGCATGTCCAGCACCGTCACCTGTGCGGGGCTGAGGTTTTCCACGGCGCCCGCCACCAGCGCTACAATCGCCTCCACCTGTGCGCCGCTGAGCTGCGCGCCGCGCGCCAGCTTAAGCTGCACGGAGGCGCTGGGCTGTACCTGCGTCTCGCGGAACGGCGACCGCTCGGGCATGACTAGGTGTACGCGTGCCATCTCCACCTGCCGCAGGTTGACAATGGTGCGGGCGAGCTCGCCTTCAATAGCGCGCTTCTTGTTGAGCTCCTGCATGAACTGGGTCATGCCCAGGCTGTTGCCGTCGAAGACTTCGTAGCCCTTGATGCCGTCGCTGCCCAGACCGTCGCTGGCAAAGCGCAGGCGCAACTCGTGGACCCGGTCGCGCGGCACGTAGATGGCTGAGCCCTGGGCCTTGAGGTCGAAGCCGACGCCTTCGTCGCGCAGCGCCTCCACAATGACGTTGGCGTCGGCGGGCTGGAGGTTGCCGAAGAGCAGTGCGTAGTTGGGCTGGCTGTTGAGGTAGATGAGGCTACCGAGCGCAGCAACGCTGCCCGCCACCACAAGGCCCAGCATGGCCTTCTGCCCGCCAGATAGGCGGCTCAGGAAGTCACGTATGTTGTCGAAAGAGGGGTTCATCGGCTAGGGGGCGCCGCAGGGGTGGTTAGGGTGGGGTTAAATCTGCATGCGCATCAGTTCCTGGTAGGTCTCCAGGCCCTTGTTGCGCACCTCGGTCATGAACTGGAAGGAGAGCTGGGCGCGGTTCATGGCCACCATCACCTCGTGGACGTTATCTTGCTCGCCCGCCACAAAGGCTTCGATCTGCTCGTTCGACACCTTCTGGTCCATGTCCACGCTGTTGAGCAGGTCCTGCATCGTGTCGGTGAACGACGAGCCGTAGACGTCGATGAAGCCCTCATCGCCGCCTACGCCGCGCGGCTGCGGGAGCGCAGCCTCGTCGCCGATGCCAAACTGACCGCCTTGTTGCATGGCGCGGTTGAGCGCTTGGCCACGCTGCATGCGCGCCTTGAGGTCGAACGGTACGCCGTTGCGGCTGGAGAGGAGATCGATAGCCATGGTGCCTGTCGCCTCAGCCTTTCAGGTCGATGAGGCCGCCCAGCTGCTGGGCCTGGACGCTGGCGTTGCCGGGGCCGTACAGCTTGAGCGCCACCGCCTCGCCCTGCGGGAAGAAGCGGTTGATCATCTGCTGCTCGGCGCCGTTGATGCCATCGGGGAGCGCGCCTTGCGCGGCGGGCTGGCGGGGCTGCTGCTCGGCGTTCTGGGCCGCCTGTACGCGGCTTGCCGGACGCGTGGGCGTCAGGGCGGGCAGGCTGTTCTGGTAGGCACGGATCGCGTTCATGGGGACGTACCGGGGTAGCTAGGGGGTTAGATTTCTAGGGTGCGCTTGATCATCTCCTTGGCCGCCTGGACGGCCGTCAGGTTGGCCTCGTAGATCCGGTTGGCCGAGATCATGCGCGCCATCTCCTCCACCACGTTCACGTCGGGATACTGCACGTATCCGTTGGCGTCGGCGTGGGGATGGTTGGGGTCGTACTCAGCGCGGAGCTGTACTTGCTCCTCGATGTTGGTCTGCGGCCCGAGGTCTTGCCCGGCCATCGCCTCGAACGAGGGAGAGCGGGCCATGTGGGCGGCACTCGTGCGCACGGGCGGAAGCTGCATGCTGTCCAGCAGATTACCGAACTGATCGCGTTGCACCTCTGGCAGCTCGTGTACGGCGCGCTTGATGGCGTACGGCGTCCCATCGGCGGTGCGCGACGTGCGGGCGTTCGCCAGGTTCTCTGACGCCGTGCCGAGCGCAATGCGCTGCGCCTCCAGCCCACGGGCGGAGGTCTTGAAGACAGAGAAAAAGCGGTCGGTACTAAGCATCGAACTACGTGTGCTTAACGGCTACCGGAGTAGAGGAATTAGCCAGAGCGGCCGGTGATGCCCATGCGCAACAGGCCAAACTTGTCGCTGAGGGCACGGGTGGCGAGCTGGACCCGCATCTGCGTGTCGGAGAGCTCCATCATTTCGTCTTCCAGGATCGGCGGACCCTCATCCACTTCGACCTTGGGCATCAGGCCCTCGGTCTGCTCGAACAAGGTGACGCCATTCCGGGCGTCGCGCAGCGCCGCTTCAAACGAGACCCCCATCCGCTCATAGCCTGGCGTGTCCAGGTTGGCCAAGTTGCTGGCCGTGGTTTGCGTGCGCATGTTGTACGTCAACATGGCGCGGCGCAGCAGATTGATGGTTTTCGTCTCCATAACGGAACAGCACGAAGTGAGATGACAGGCCGCTGACCGATCAAGCATTGTGCCATCTGCGGAATCGGCGTGGAATCTCGAAAAAGCCGCTTAAGCTTGTACCCAAACCTACCGATACCCAAGCGTTTGCGGAAAACGGGGAAAGAGTTGCCGTGCAGCAACGGTGTTAGGCAGACCGCCGAGCGCCTTCCGCGACGGGATGCTCCACAGTTATCCTCGGGGCTCGTATCTTGACGTCTCCTGCCTGACGCTCCAATCACGCCGTGCCCGTCACATCCGCTCCGTCGCCACGTGCCAAGCGCCCGCCCACCCGCCACGGCTTCCCGTTCGGCGGCGGTGCGCTGCTGGGCTTTGTGATGGGGTACGGACTGGCTTACCTGAAGCTCATCCCCGTTCTCCTGTATCTGCCAGAGCTCGGCACCTGGACGTTCAACCCGCCGCCCGAGACCATCAGCATGGGCTGGTATGGGGTGGTGCTGTGGGCCGTGGTTGGCGGGGGGCTCGGCTTCCTGATCGACCGCTATGTCCCGCCGTCGCGCCGCAGGCGGCTGATTTGGCTTGGGCTCATGGTGGGTCTGATGCTGCTCGGCTACATCGTATGGCATGAGAGCACCCGGTGGGGTATTCTGGGTAGCTGAGGCGCGGCTCACGCAGGCGGCAGGCGGTTTTGCCTGCAGTTTCATCCGATTCTGTCGTCAACAGTCGAACAGTGTAACGATGTATCCGTTGATACCTACCGAACTATCTGTGCAGAGGAGATGATGGTCAACCGACGGTTTGCGTGGTTCAGCTTAGTTACCCTGGTGTACACGGTTGGTGTGGTCCTGTGGGGCGCGTTCGTGCGGGCCACGGGCTCGGGCGCAGGCTGCGGCGACCACTGGCCGCTGTGCAATGGCGAGGTAATTCCTCGTGAGGCGTCGATGCAGACGCTGATTGAGTACTCGCACCGCCTAACAAGCGGCGTGGCCATGCTGCTCGTGCTGGCGATGGTCATCTGGGCCGTGCGTGCTTACCCCAAACGCCACCGCACGCGGCGCGGCGCCTTCTGGGTAGGCGTGTTCATGCTGCTCGAAGCCGCCATCGGCGCGGGGCTGGTGCTGTTCGAGTACGTGGCGTTCAACGTGTCGATTGCGCGGGCCTACTGGATGGCGGCGCACCTGCTCAACACGTTCATCCTACTGGGCATCATGACGTTGACCACGTGGTGGGCCTTTGGCAAGCCCGGCTTCCGCCTACGCCCGTGGGAGCCGACAGGGGTGTGGCTGAGTGTTTCCATCGTGGGCACGCTCCTCGTGGGCGTGAGCGGCGCCATCGCGGCGCTGGGGGACACGCTGACCATCACGGGCGGCATCTCCCCCGAGGAGTCGGTGATCGTGGCTACGCTCATCGGGCTGCGCGTCTACCATCCGCTGATGGCCGTGATTACAGGCGTCATCATCTGCATCGCCGCGTACCGCGTGTACTCGCGCTCGGCGGTGCCGCTCGCCCGGTCGCTGGCGCGGGTGCTGACGAGCCTCTTCCTCGTCCAACTGGCGCTGGGCTACATCAACATCCTCCTTATGGCGCCGGTGTGGATGCAGATCACGCACTTGCTGGTATCCGATATCATCTGGATCCTGCTCTTGATCACCACCGCCGCGGTGCTGGCGGATCGGCGCGTGCTGACGCCACAAGGCAGTATGGGCACTGGCAGCACGAGCAGCGCCGTGCAGGTCCCGCAGTCGGGCGATGGACTACCCGCCCCAGACGCGCAACAGCAGCCGCACGGCTACGAGCACGCACAGCACGGCGAAGCCCCGCCGGAGCCACTGGGTGTTGATCTTGTGGCTCACCCACACCCCGAGCCGAGCCATCGGGACTGACGGCACGGCCAGCAGTGCCGCATGGGTTACATCGACGTAGCCGAAGGTGCCGCTGGGCACGGCCGCGCTCAACCCCATGAACCCGTAGTTGAGCACGCCGCCGAGCGCGATGAAGATGATCGTGGCGCTGGAGGTGCCCACGGCGCGCAGCAGCGGCAGCTTGAGCAGGTGGTCGTAGGCAGGCACGAGCACCACGCCGCCACCCACGCCCGCTGCCGAGGCCAGCGAGCCTGCCACCGTTCCTGTGCCGAAGAGCTTGGGCCAGCCGAGCGTTTTAGGATCGGCAGCCTCGTCGCCCGAGCGTTGCTTCTTGCCGAGCGACATCCGCACGGCTACGATCACCAACACCACGCTGAAGACCGTCTGGAACACGCCGCCATCGTACCACGGCTGGGTCGTCACGAAGCGCGTCATCAGGAAGACGGCGACGGCGCTTGCCAGCCCGACCTGCCACGCCACTGTCCAGTTGACGGCTTGGCGCTTGTCCTGGAAGTAGGCGCTCACCGAGGCGACGACCAGGGTGCAGAACAGGCTGGAGCCCAGCGTGAGGGGTGTGATCACCATGGGGTCCACGCCCAAGCTCTCGAAGTAGAAGAAGAGGAACGGCGCAAAGATGAGGCCGCCGCCGATGCCAATCACGCCGCCGACGAACCCGGCCAGCATGCCGCCGCCGATGAGAAGTACAATGCTGGTCCACGCCATGCGCGTTCGTTTTTTCGGCAAGATAGGCGCTACGCCTGTGGCGACCTACTAAGCATGCGTGAAGGCATGCGGCGGCAGAGACGCTAGCCGTCCATCTGCACAGCGGTGGCGGGCTCGATGGCGGCGGCGCGTGTAGCCGGGTAGTACGCGGCGAGCACGCATAGCACCATCGCCACCACGGCGATCAGCGCCACATCGCCCGCTTCGATGACGACGGGGTAGGCATCGATCATAAACGAGTCGGCGTCGGAGAGTTTGACGAGGCCGAACTGTTGCTGCGCCCACGCCAAGCCCAAGCCCAGGATGAGGCCGAGTCCTGTGCCCGTCAGCCCGATGAGCAATCCCTCGGTCAGGAAGATGCGGCGGATGTTACGCTTGGAGACGCCCATCGCCTGGAGCACGCCGATGTCGCGGCGTTTCTCGATGACGACCATCGTGAGTGAGCCGATGATGTTGAACACGGCCACGATCACGATGAGCACGAGCACCGCCGAGGCGCCCCACTTTTCCAGCTTCATCACGTCGTAGAGTGACTTCTGGAGGTCGTACCACGTCTCCACGGTGAAGCGCTGGCCGAGTAGCTGCTGGAGCTCGGCCTTGACGCCCTCGGCCTGCTCTAGGTCGTCCAGGCGCAGTTCGATGCCGGTGACGCGGTCGCGCATCCGAAAGAGCCGCTGCGCCTCGGGAAGGTCGATGAAGACGTAGTTCTCGTCGTAGACGTCTTGCAGCTGGTAGAGGCCGCGCACCTCGAACGCGGTCATCTGCGGGGCGCCGAAGAACTGGCTGACCATGCGCTCGATGCCTTGTGGTGAGAGCAGCGCGATGCGGCTGTCTTCGCCCGGGGGAATGCCGAGGCGCTGCCCCAGCCCCCAGCCTAGGATGGCGCCGGGGCGCCGCCCGTCCTGCCGCGTCACCTCGAAGGTGCCTGCCCCTTGGCCGAGCGCGCCGTCGGCGAAGCGCTGGGTGGCGTCGGCGTTGAGGCCGCGCACGATGACGACTTTGTTGACCTCGCTGCCGCCTTGTTTGACCAGCAGCGCCTTGCCCTCCACGTACGGCAGGGCTTGCTCCACGTGGTCCAGCGTCAGCGCGACTTGGGCGATGGAGTCGGCAGCGGGCAGGCCGCGCTCCTCGGCGCTGACGATGCGCACGTGCGGGTCCATCGACACGAGCATGTCGCGCACGAAGCTGAAGAAGCCGTTCATCACCGAGAGCACCACGATCAGCGCCGCCACGCCTACCACGACGCCCACGCGCGAGATGGCCGTGATCGTGGAGATCAGCGACACGCGCTTGGGGCTGGCGAGGTAGCGCCGGGCGATGAGGAGGCGATAATCCATAGAGAAGGGCGCTGGTGCGTGGTGGAGGCCGCCCGCCTACAGCCGCAGTCGAGGCTGCGTTCCGGCGCTGCGGAAATCGTCTACCGCCTTCGCCCCCATCCCGCCGATGCACAAAGAGACCAAGTCTATCTCGCGCTAGGCATCACTCTATACTGTCGCCAGGAGGTGGCTAGCCTGGCGCTTGTACCGCTTTAGCGTCGTCAGCGAGACGCGCGGCTGCGACGCGACCTCTCGCTGCGTGTAGCCGTGGAGGCAACGATGCCGCAGTATGTATGCCCCTTCAGGGAGTTGACGCGCCACATAGTCGAGCGCGTCGTTAACGATCACGTGTGTATGCCCTGAGGGGGCGAGAGGCATGGTGTCTCTGAGGGATACTACGTCCACGTGTGGGCAGTTGCCTCCGCGTCGCTGGCTCAGCCGCTTTCGGGCACGATCCATTAGGGTACGCTGCATGGCCCGGTGATACAGACGCCGCCCGTGCGCCGGGTCGTTAAGGACTACGCTGGCCTGTGCACAAGCTAGGCGAAGATAGCTCTCGTGGAGGAGGTCACCCGCAGTAGTGCTGGACTCGCGATGCGGCATCAGGCGCTCGGCTTGGGCGAGCAGGTCGGCATAGTGCGCGGTGGTGAACGCGGCGAGCGTCATAGGTCGGCTCGTGCTCATGCTTCAGAGGTATAGGATACGCCGCGGAGTACTACTTGAGCAGAGTGATTGTCTGGCTGGCACTGAAGCGCTCGCCCACAGCGCGCAGCACGTAGAGCCCGCTCGTCCACTGCGACCCGTTCAACCGTAGCACCTGCCCCTGCTGTGCGGCCAACTCGCCATCGAACAAGCGCGCCACCTCTCGGCCCAGCAGATCGTGCACCGTCACCGTCACCTGCTGGCGCTCGCGCACCGAGAGCATCACACTGGCCTCGGGGTTGAACGGGTTGGGATACACTTCGCTCAGGACAAACGACTCGGCCATCTCAACGCTGACCTCGACTTCGGGGCTGTAGTCGAACGTGCCATCGTAGTCGATCTGCTTGAGGCGGAAGCGGTGCGTGCCGGGAATGAGGCCGTCTACAGTGTAGCTGTAGCGCTGGGCATTGAGTGTGGTGCCGTGACCGGGGGTGAAGCCGAGGCTAGCCCAGTCGCTCGCCGATGTGCTGTGCTCGATCTGGAAGCCAGCGTTGTTGGTTTCGGAGGCGGTCTGCCAGGCGAGGTGGGCGCGGTTGCCGTCGGTGGTCCCCGCGAAGTCAACTAACTCTACTGGGAGTGCGGGCTCACTGAACACCACGTCAGAGGTAATCGTATTCTCCACCAATATGTAGTAGGTGTTTCCTGAGACAGCAGTCAAGGTGCTAGTTGTTCGCCCATAAAAGCAGGTGTTAGCCGAGCCCGGCGCCATGGTCACGGCTTGAGCCTCAGCTTGAGTGAATGTCGCATCGTCAGAGTCGTAAAAGAGAATGGTATTAGGGTTGGAGCCTCCAGAAGGCGAACTCATTGTCACCACCACATTGATGTTTTGGGTGGGCGTGTAGGTGTAGAAGACAGCGCGATCACCAAAGACAGGTGGGTTCACGCAATTACCCAAGTCAGTAGCTGGGTAAGGCCCCGCGGATCCTGTCGCATTAGCGAAATCCACGTTGGCGTCTGTGAACGGGAGCGAGGTAACTACCGTGGCATTGGCCGGAAGGTTATTGGCCGGCTGCCCGTATACCGTCAGGGAAACTGCTGCGAATAGCAGAGAGAGAAGTAAAAAGACGCGCATGGTTCATCTGTGATAGGTGCTAGGAAAGGCAACATCACTTGGGAGATGAACTGTGGCAGGGCAACCACGGCTACAATACCAAAAAACACCGTGACATGCCACGGCGAGCATGAGCACAGTGAACACGTGGTAGCCTCGTCGCCACGTAGCAACGCTGCGGTGCAAACATGCAGACGGGCATTCACCTTTCGGGAAAAACTCTGTCTGACCTTATGCTCTCACAATGCCGCCTAATTGAAACCAGTGCCCGAGACAGCTGGGCGCTCGTCCTGGTTGGCCACCTGCCAGGCCGTGGCAAAGACCAGCCGGGCGATGCGCGCCATGCGGTCGTACTCGATCTTCTCGGGTTCGTCGTCTACGCCGTGATAGTCCTCGTGCGTGCCTGTGAAGAAGAAGATGAACGGGATGCTGTGCTTGCCGAAGTTCCAGTGGTCGGAGCGCTGGTAGAAGCGGTTGGGGTCGTCCTTCGAGTTGAAGCGCTCGTGCAGCTCCAGGTTCGTGCCCGTCACGTCGTTGGCCTTCACATTCAAGTCGTGCAGCTCCTGCGAGATCAGCTTGGAGCCGATGATGTAGACGTAGTCGTCGCGGTCGGTGGGGTGCGTCGGGTCTATGCGGCCGATCATGTCGATGTTGAGGTTGGCGACGGTGTTTTCGAGCGGGAAGACGGGCTCGATGTCGGCGTAGTAGGCCGAGCCGAGCAGGCCCTTCTCCTCGCCCGAGACATTGAGGAAGAGGATGGAGCGGCGCGGGCCGAAGCCGTCGGCCTTGGCCTGCATAAACGCCTCGGCCATCTCCAGAATAGCCACCGTGCCCGAGCCGTCGTCGTCGGCGCCGTTGTTGATCTGGTCGCCCACGAGCGCGGGGTTGATACCGATGTGGTCGTAGTGCGAGGAGACGACCACCACCTCATCCTTCAGCACGGGGTCGCTGCCCTCAATGAACGCCAGCACGTTCTCCGTCTGCGCCTCATACGTCTCAAAGGTCAGGCTGCTACCTACGGTGACGTCTTCCACCTCAAACACCACAGGCTCCAGCGAGGCGTTGATCTGCGCCTGCAAGTCCGCCACGGTTTTCCCCGAGGGCTTGAGGATCTGGTTGGCGAGCTCCGACGAGATCGCATAGAACGGTGGGTAGCCACGCCCACCGCCTTGCGCCTGCAGGTTCAAGTCGCCCACGGTGTTGAGTTGCCCCGCGCGAGTCGTGGCGCCCTCCGCCATCGCATCGTCACCCGCCAGCGGCCCGATGTCGTTGACGATCAGCACGCCCGCAGGAATGCCCGCGCGGGCATTGAAGAGGGCACGCACCTTGTTGAAGAACGATTCTGAGTACGCTGACGGGCCGCCCGTCTCGGTGGGCAGCAGGCTAGTCTCAGCGTCTTGCAGGGGCTCGTCGCGCAAGATGACCAGCCACTTGCCGTTGATGTACAGGTCGCTGGCCTTGATGGCGGCATAATCGTCGTAGCCCAGGTCCGCCGAGCCGATGCCGTACCCCGCGAACACCACGCCGCCCTCCGCCTGCGCGTTGTCGCCCCAGAGGTGATACGCGTGTGGGTCCTGCTCGGTCGCGCTGAACGTGTGCGTGGTTTTGCCCACGGTCAGGGTAGCTGACGCCATGCGCTTGCCGTATACGGTGAAGGGTTGCAAGTAAGCCTCCGGCGCATACTCATGTGCAGGCTCAGCGGTACCCTTGGGCATGAGGCCCATCTTGCGGTACTGGCCCGCCAAGTAGTACGATGCCAGCTTCTGCCCGCGTGTGGTGGTCTCGCGGCCCTCAAAGTAGTCCGAGGCGAACGTGAAGAGATGCGCCGCCAGGTCGCTCGGCGTGATGGTGGCCTGATACTTTTGCACCAGCTCTACGTCCTCGAAGGCGGTGGGCGTTGTGCCGGGCTGTGGCATCGTAGCGTGGTCGGAGTCCTGGGCGTGGAGGGCCGTGCCCATCAAGCCCAAAGCAAGCAGGGCAAAGCAAACGCGAGACGTCATGGGGTACCGTGGTTTTTGTGGCGGATGGTTCGTATCAACCCATCCGATGCGACAGCACAAAGTAACGAGCCTGTGATGTACCCTATTTCTGTTCAAACACCAGTTAGCCGCTTCTTCATCGGTTTTCTGTTCGGCGCCGTCATGGTCTTCGCCACGACGCACGCTACCGCGCAGCCCATCCAGCAGCATCCCGATAACCCGAGCTACTTCCTCTGGCGTGGGCTGCCCACAGCGCTGATCACCTCTGCCGAGCACTACGGCGCTGTCGTCAACCTAGACTTCGACTACGCCACGTACCTGGCGACGCTGGAGGCGGAGGGCATGAACTACACGCGCATCTTCTCCGGCGCCTACATCGAACCCGCCGGGGCGTTCGGCATCGCGGAGAACACGCTGGCGCCAGCCGAAGGGCGCTACCTTTCGCCGTGGGCGCGCAGCGATGCGCCCGGCTACGCCGGCGGCGGCAACAAGCTCGACCTGGACCGCTTCAGCGAGGCCTACCTCAGCCGCCTCCGCGACTTCATCGCCACGGCAGCTCGGCACGGGGTGGTGGTAGAGCTGACGTTCTTCTCGTCCACCTACAGCGAGGCACAGTGGGGCGTCCATCCCTTCAACCCGGCCAACAACATTCAGGGCTTTGGTGTGGAGGACTGGCGGCAGCTCCATGCCCGCAGCGACGGCCCGGCCTTCGGCTATCAGCAGCAGCTGGTGGCGCATCTGGTGCGCGCCCTCAACGACTTCGACAACCTGTTCTACGAGATCCAGAACGAGCCGTGGTCCGATAGCCACACGATGGGGCCGATGATCAACCGGTACCTGCGCGACGAGCACAAGTGGCCCAACGCTGTCGAGATCCCGACGCCTGCGTCGGTGGCGTGGCAGGCCGCGATGGCCGAGGTCATCGCCACGACCGAGGCCAGCCTCCCCAAGCAGCACCTCATCGCGCAAGGCATCGCCAACTTCGAGCACGCCGTGGCCGACGGCGAGATCATCCCGCACGTGTCGCTGCTCAACTTCCACTATGCCAACCCCAACGCCGTCCGCTGGAACCAGGGGCTGGGCTATGTCCTGGGCTACGACGAGAGCGGCTTCGCGGGCCGCGCCGACGCCACCTACCGCGGCGAGGCGTGGCGCTTCATCATGTCCGGCGGCGGGCTGTTCAACAACCTCGACTACTCATTCACCGTGGATCATCCTGATGGCACCTACACTGAGCCCAACGGCCATGGCGGCGGCAGTGTGGCGCTGCGGCGGCAACTGCGTACCCTCTCCGAGTTCATCCACGGCTTCGACCTCACCACACTCCAGCCTGACCACGACGTGGTCCTCCGCGCGCCGGGTCTCATCCCCTACGCCCTCAGCGATGGCCGTGATCAGTACGGCATCTACCTGGAAGGGCGCCGCAGCAGCCCGCTTGTGCTTGGCCTCAGCGCCGGGGCGTACCAACTGACATGGCTGAACCCGGTCACAGGTAGCCAGGAGCAAGCGCGCCTCGACGTCCCCCAGGCAAACATGCGCGCCGAACTGGTGCTGCCTGACTTCGAGGACGCGATTGTGCTCCGCGTGATGCGGCTACAGCGGTGAGCAACTACTCGTGCCGGATCGCATGGATGGGGTCAGCAATGGCAGCGCGGAGGGCTTGTGACCCTACAGCCAAGAGGGCGACGAGGAGGGTAATGCCGGCCGCCGCCAGGAAGATGAGGGCGCCGGGCTCCACGTGGTAGGCGAAGTCTTGCAGCCACTGCTGCATGAGGATATACGTGATGGGGCAGGCGACCACGAACGCAACCAGCAGGAGCAGCAGCACGTTGCGCACGAGCAGGCCCACGATGCCGGGCACCGTGGCGCCGAGCACCTTGCGCACCCCGATCTCCTTGGTGCGCTGCTCGGCCGTAAACGACGCGAGCCCAAACAAGCCCAAGCAAGCGATGAACAGCGTGACGATGGTGAGGTAGCCAAAGAGCTGGCTGAGCCGTTCTTCAGCGCGGTAGAGCGCGTCGAAGTGGCTGTCGAGGAAGGTGTATTCAAACGGGCGGGTGGGGTTGAAGCGCGTCCAGGCGGCTTCGAGGCCAGCGAGTGTCGCAGGCAGGTCGGTGCTGGCTAGGCGCACGGCCACAAAGTCGATGTAGTACGACGGGCGCACGAGGTGAATCAGCACGGGCTCTACGGCGCTGTGGAGCGAGCGGAAGTGGAAGTCCTCCACCATGCCCACCACCTCGCCTTGCTTGCGGATGTAGCCGCGCAGGTGGAAGTCAGCCTCCATCTTCTGGCCGATGGGGTCCGTCCAGCCCAAGCGTTTGGCCAACGCCTCGTTGACGAGAAACGCCTGGTCGAAGTCGCTCGGACGGTCGTCCGAGAAGTCGCGCCCGGCAATGACGTTGAGGTTGAACACCTCGGCAAAGCTGGGGTCGGCCACGAGGTTGAGCACCTCCAGGCTGTCCACGTTGGCCTGCTCGGGCACCATGTTGAACGCGTACATGCCGCCAAAGCCCGGCACGCTAGCCGCCCCGGTGACGGCGCTCACGTCGGGGCGCTGCTCCAGGTCGGCCTTGAGCGCCATGTAGTTCTGCTGATCGGCCGCCTCGCGGAGCGGAAAGACCACCACCTGCTCTTTCGCAAACCCCAGGTTTTTGGTCTGGATGTAGTGCATCTGCTGATAGATGATGCCCGTGCCGATGAGCAGCACCGCCGAGATCGCAAACTGAAACACGACCAGCCCTTGCCGGAACGCCCGCGCCCCGCGTCCCGCCGAGGCCACGCTGCCCTTGAGCACGCGCAGCGGTTGGAAGCCGGAGAGGTAGAGCGCGGGGTAGCTCCCCGCCAGGAGGCCTACACCCACCGTCAGGCCAGCCAGCAGCAACAGCATCGACGGCGTCAGCAAGTCGGCCAGGGCAAGGCTCTTGCCCGCTACCGCGTTGAAAGCCGGGAGCAACGCCGGGAGCAGCGCCAGGGCGGCAACTAGCCCCAGGCCCGTGATCAGGAACGACTCGGCGAGGAACTGGCGGACCAACTGCCCCCGGCGGGCGCCGAGCACCTTGCGCATGCCCACCTCGCGCGCACGCCGCATGGAGCGGGCGGTGGCGAGGTTCATAAAGTTGATGCACGCAATCACCACCAACCCCAGTGCCACCAGCGACAGGATGTAGACGTACGCGAGGCGGCTGTTCGGCGCGATCTCGTTCTCCCGCTGTGAGGTCAGATGGATAGACGACACGGGCTGGAGCACGAACGTGCGGTCGGGGGCGCCTACGGTCTCCCAGCGCTCGTTGGACTTCGTGGTCAGGTCGGCAGCCACCACGCCGGGGGAGGCACCCGGGGCGAGGCGCGCATACACGTAGCTCGGCGACCAGTGGTAGCTCCCGTCGAACCACGGCTCCAGCGCGAGCAGCGTCGAAAACGACGACACGAAGTCGAAGGCCATGTGCGAGGGCGGCCTGTCGTCGGCGACGATGCCCGTCACGGTCAGCGGCGTCGTGGTCTCGTCGTTCTGGAACGTCAGCGTCTGCCCGATGGCATCGGTCGTGCCAAAGTACTTCCTGGCCATCGCCTCGGTGAGTACGACGGCACCCGGCGCGCCGAGCGCCGTGGCCGGGTCGCCGGCCACGAGCGGGAAGGCGAACAGGTCGAAGAAGGTAGAATCGGCAAAGAGAAACTGCGGCTCGTGAAACGCCTGCCCCCTCTCTGTGCGGAGCGTGGCGCCGTTGAGCACTTCGTAGGCCATCACGCGCGCCACGGCATCCACGCCGGATGTCTCGGCTTCGAGCCAGGGCGCGAGGGCGGGCGCCGTGCGAGCGTCATGCACCATGGCCACCTCACGCGGCTGCACGTCCTCTGCGATGCGGTAGAGACGGTCGGCGTTAGGATGAAAGCGGTCGTAGCTGCGCTCGTCCTGCACGTAGGCGAACACGAGCAGCGCGCACGCCATGCTCAGGGCCAGCCCGCTGACGTTGATGAAGGTGTAGGCGGCGTACTTACGGAGGTGGCGGAGGGCCACCGTGAGGTAATTACCCAGCATGATGCCATGTCCGGTTGGATGGTCGGCCCGCTCGCGGTGGTGCCAGAGACAGAAGAGCATCACTTCTTTGGCGTACCAGAGATCGGCACGCCAGCGGGGGGCCTGGGTGATGCGCCAGGCATAGAGTTCTTCGAGGTCGCCCTCGGTCATTTCGAGCAGCGCGACGGGCGCGTAGCGCCGCAGCAGCTTCACGGCCCATTGCGGGGGCGTTGGAGGCCGGGTAACAGGTAGCTTCTCCATCACACCATCCCAGCTAGCCCCATGTCATCCAGCCCGCGCCACAGGTGCTCCCGCACGCGGCGCACCTCGGCCAAGACGGCCATCCCGCTGCTCGTGACGCGATAGTAGCGCTTGCGCCGTCCGCCGCGTACAGCCGTCGCGCCGCCTACCCAGGACTCAACGAACCCCTTGCGCTCCAGTCGGTCCAGCGTGGCATAGATGGCGCCCACCGATGCCGTTCGGTTCGCCTCGCGGTGCAGCGTGGCCTTGATGGTCACGCCGTACGCATTGTCGGTGAGGCTGCATACCGTGAGAAGGATGAGTTCTTCGAACTCGCCAAGCCGGTTTGGAGACATAACGGAAACGGTGCTTTGATTTATGTTCTAGAATGTAGTTTAAATAGATTGCGTTGTCCAGCAAAGCGTAAAATTGGGATTGTTACGGTCTGTATTTGGGCGATTCGTCATCCCCGTGTATATTCGACGCCGCTCTCGGGCTTCACCTCTCACACCACGGCCCAGCCTCCAATACCCACCCGCCGGAGGTCCCGCTATAAAAACCGGAAGCGCTTCTGTATTTGCGCTTGTTTTTATTAGCCAATTTCGTGAACCAGCCACGCCTTTATGGACATCAACCGTAACGACGTATGAACCCCCTACGCCTATTGAGTGCCTTTGCACTCGCCTTCTCTATCCTTGTGCTGCCCGCTTGGGCGCAGAACGCCACGCTCGTGGGCACGGTGACCGACGCCGAAACCGGCGATCCCATGCCTGGCGCCAACGTTGTCGTGCTGCAGCCCGGCAGTGCCACGCTGGTGGGTGGCTCCGGCACCGACAACGACGGCACCTACCGCATCAGCGGCCTGCCTGCAGGCGCCTACACGGTGGCTGTCCGCTTCATCGGCTTCCAAGAGTACAGCGCTGATGTCACCCTGGCATCAGGACAGACGACCACGCTGGATGTGGCCTTGGAGCAGGGCGGCTTCGACCTGAACACCGTGGTGGTGACGGCCTCGCGCCAGCAGGAGAAAGCGCTCGACTCCCCGTCTTCGGTCTCGGTGCTCGCTGCCGAAGAGATCCAGCAGACGGTCTCGCCTTCGGCCATCTCGGCCCTGCGCAACACTACGGGTGTTGATGTAGCACAGACGGGCGTAGACCGCCAGGAAGTGGTGCTGCGCGGCTTCAACAACGCCTTCAGCACCTCCACCTACGCACTGGTGGACTACCGCGAAGCCGCCGTGCCCGCTTTGGCCGTCAACCTGTGGAGCATCATGCCCATCACCTCAATCGACGTCGAGCGGGTGGAGGTGGTGCGTGGCCCAGGCTCAGCGCTGTACGGCGCAGGCGTGGATGCCGGCGTGATTCACTTCATCACCAAAGACCCCTTCTCGCACCAAGGCACCACCATCTCCCTCAACGGTGGCAGCCGGTCTACCTACGGCGCGCAGTTCCGCCACGCCACGGCGCTCAGCGACAAGTTCGCGTTCAAAGTGGTGGGCGAGTATCTCAGCGCAGATGATTGGGAGCTGAACTTCGGCGACCCCGAAGACGCCGTCTTCCTCCGTGACGACGTAAGTGAGCGTAACTACGATTACGAGAAGTACAAGGTGAACGGCGAGCTTCAGTATCGCCTTGCGGATGATGTGACGCTGGCCGCCAATGTGGGTACCTCGGCCCTGACGGCCGTCGTCCTCTCCGGTATTGGCACGCTACAGGCCGATGGCATTGGCTACAGCTACGGGCAGCTGCGCCTTCAGGCGGGCAACCTGTTTGCGCAGATCTATGCCAACACCAATGACGCAGGCGACTCCTTCGTCTACGCCCAAGACTTCAACAACGACGGCATTTCGGATCCAGTGGTAGACAAAGGCAGGGCGATCATCGCCCAGGCGCAGTACGACCTGGATCTCGGCAGCCGCCAGCAACTCATCGTCGGGGTGGACTACGAGCAGATCCGCCCCGACACGGAAGGCACCATCAATGGCCGCAACGAAGACGACGACGCCATCACCGAGGCGGGTGTCTATGCGCAGTCCACGACCAACCTGACGGAGAAGCTGGACCTGACGGTGGCGCTGCGCGGTGACTACAACAACATCGTCGAGGAATTCCAGATCTCGCCGCGTGCCGCCTTGGTCTTCAAGCCTACCCCGACGAACACCTTCCGCGCCACGTTCAACCGCGCCTTCTCGTCGCCGGGCTCCAACTCCAACTTCCTCGACATCGCCGTGCAGGCGGGAGGCGTTACCGTCCGCAACCGCGGCTCGGCCTTCGGCTTCAACTTTGAGCGCAACCCGGCCTTCGCCCAGGTGGCAGGCACCGACCTCGTGGCGACCAGCCTCGTGCCCTCCACGCTGGGCCAGCCCACGCCCGTCGGCCTGCCGCTCGATGCGATCTACGGCTCGGTCTACGGCGGTCTCGCGGCCATCCCGACCGATCAGCTGACGGCGCTGCTGCAGCAGCAGGGCCTGCCCGTCAACGAGCAGGTCACGGCGGGTCTCGTGCAACTGCTCAACCCGGCGGTGACGCAGGTGGACGGCTTCTCGCGCGGGATCATGGCGCTGCTGAGCACCACGGGCGGGGCGCCTCGCATCGTCTCGGATGTGTCGGATGTGCCGGCGCTGGAGCAGACGACGAGCACCACGTTCGAGGTGGGCTACAAAGGCATCATCAACGACAGGCTGCTGCTGGCCGTAGACGGCTACTACGTGAACCAGAAGAACTTCATCGGCCCGCTGCTGATGGAGACGCCTGCGGTGCTGGTGCCCGGTCTCAGCGCTGACCTGACGGCGGCGCTCGTGGAAGGCATCCAGGGCAACGCCCAACTCGCTGGTACGCTGGCCAGTTTTAACCTGACGCCGCAGCAGGTGGCTGGCCTGATCGTCAATATTGCTGCCGACCAGCTGCCCAGCGCCACGACGCCTGTGGCCATCGTACAGCCCGCCGAGAACAACCCTGGCGTAGGCAACGCGCCCGAACTGCTGCAAGCCTACCGCAACTTTGGCGACGTGGACTACTACGGGGTGGATATCACCGCGCAGCTGATCGTGAACGATGACCTCGATGTCTTTGGCAACGTGTCGGTGGTGAGCGATGACTTCTTCGATGCCGAGGAGCTAGGCGAAGACAACCAGGACCTCGTGCTCTCCCTCAACGCGCCACGCTTCAAGGCCAAGGGGGGCTTCAACTACGACCTGACGAGCGCGCTATCGGTGAACGCCTCGGGCCGTTACGTGGAAGGCTTCCCGGTCCGCTCCGGGCCGTACACGGGCGATGTGGACAGCTACTTCCTCCTCGACCTCGGCGCAGGCTATGACCTGAGCGAGTTCGCCGATGGCCTCCGTGTCGACTTCCAGATCACGAACCTGCTCGACAACGAGCACCGCCAGTTTGTGGGCGCGCCCAACATGGGCCGCATGGGCATGGCCCGCGTCACGTTCGGCTTCTAGGCACAACCTATCCATCGCAGGATGAACCGAAGCCCTCGGCACCGCGTGTGCTGGGGGCTTCGGCGTTTTCCGGCCTCCGCACAGCATGATCGCTGAACTTCATACGCTTGATGCTATCGATTGGGCCGCCTGGGAGCAGTACATCGAGACGCATGGCTACACGATAGACCGGCCCCAGGGGCGTGCGCACCCGGCGTATCCCCATATCATCTACCCGATGGATTATGGCTTCGTCAACCACACGCGCGGGGCCGATGGGGAAGAGGTGGATGTGTTCGTAGGCACGGCGAGGAATGGGCTCGTGGGCGGACTTCTGACCACGGACTATCAGAAGGGCGATACGGAGGTCAAGCTGCTCTACCGCTGCTCGCCGCGAGAGATCTACCTCGCCAATGGCTTCATCAACTACGACCGCACGCTGATGGAGGGCACGCTCTACCTGCGCTATCCTATGCACACGCTGTGGGGCGCCGGAAAACTTTGTTGATGATCGGCGCAAAGGGTATGACATAGAGGTGTCACCCAGGCGCTGTAGCTTTGCTACCGTTCGCCTTGCCACCGCTAACGGAACCGGACGAAGCCATGAAAATCGTCAACATCAAAGCTGGAAAACTCGACGCCTACCTCGACGAAACGTTTTACTGGCCGATGCGCCGCGCCATCTTGCAGGTGCTGCCCCGGTACGAGTCGGGCCTGACGTGGGCCGAGTTGGTGGAGGCTGTCCGCCCGCACCTTCCGGCGTCCATCTTCGAGAAGGACAGCGAGATCCGCTGGTACGCCAAAGCCGTGCAACTCGACCTGGAGGCCCGCGGCCTGATTCAGCGTATGCCCATTCGTGGCCTCCGCCTGTACTCGCCCTGCGCGCTGGCGGCGTAGCCCGCTAGTCGATCTGGCGCACGAGTGTGTCGAAGACGATCTCGACCACGCGCTCGCCGAGCTTGTCGACCAGTTCGTTCTCGAGCTCGCGCTCCAGCTCTGCTTGCTCATCAGGGTCGAAGAGGCGGCGTTCGCTGCCGGAGAGGTCGAGGTCGCGCCAGTCGCCGGTGTAGCTACCGCGCTCTAGCCGTTTGCTGGCTTTCTCGCGGATCTTCTCCTCGCGCACCACGCGGCGGGTGTCGGCATCGTAGATGTGGATCTCAACCTCGGCTGTGATCTCTGCCGTGTACTCGATAGCCACGAATGAGGTGTCGAGCGCGTTGCGGCCGCGTGTGCGGGCCTCGCGGGTCCGTTCGCGGGGTCGCTTCTCCTCGCGCAGGAACGTTAGCATCTCGCCCGCTACCACGAAGTCAGACTCTACCGCGCGACCGATCTCGATGGCCTGTGTGCGGGTGACGAGCGAGCGGTCGTAGCGCAAGCGCCGCACCTCGCGCCGCACCTGCACTGGGTCTACGCTGGCGATGAACGGCGGCGGGTTGGTCCAGTGGTCCAGCACCAGTTCGTCGTTGAAGGCTTGCAGGAGGCCTGCGGGCGCCGTGCGCTGGTAGGCGTCGATCTGCCAGAACGGCAAGAAGGCGACGACCTGGGTGCCCGCTGCGAGGGCTTCGTCTTGCAGGTTGAGTGGCGCTGCCGTGTCCGGGTGGTCAATCGGCAGCAAGTCGATGGCGTCTTGGGCGCGCTCGAAGGCCGCACGGTACCGCCCGCGCTCCATCTCCTGCCCCGCCCAGGCAGTGTGTACGCGCACCTGGGCGCCGATCAGCTCGCTGCGCTGGGCGAAGGAGACCGGATAGTCGGTCAGCGCTTTCTGATAGGCATCCAGAGCTTTGTCCCACTCGCCGCGTCGCTCCGCCCGCTCGCCTGTGCGCACGTTGGCGGCTATCGCCTGCTCCAGCAGGTTGATGCGGAAGCCGTCGTAGGTTTCCGGCAGGGCCAGGGTGACGCCTACTGCCCGCGCATCGTTGCTGAGCTGATCTACGGACCGCACGTAGCCAATGGCCTCGTCAAAGGCACCCGTACGCTCGGCCCCACGGGCCGCCTCAATCAGGTCGCCCACGGCTTGGTCGCCCACATCTTGCAGGCGGTCCTGCACCTCGGCCCACGTCGGTTCTTTCTCCAACACCTTGATGTAGTACTCGGCCGCATCGGCATAGCGGCCCTGCGCCTCCAACTCTACACCGCGTTCATAGCGTTTCTGCGTGCTGACGCAGCCGATCAGCAGCAGGCCGATCAGCACAAGACCAAGGGGAGCGAAACGAGGCGTGGACATGAGGCGGGAGAGGCTCTTCGTGCAATGGTATGCGCTGAACTTACGAAACGCATGCCTGGAATGGTGGCAGCCCGCATAAAGTCCAGAAAAAGTTGACGGCTCCGTGGACGGGCCTCCTTGCGGGTCTCGCTTAGTGAGACGGGGCGGCACACGTTTGGCGTGTACAGGAGGTAACCGGGTGCGGATGACGTGCTCGGCAGACCGTTTCACATAGCCGAGTGGCCTACTGCGCTCTACACATCCATCACACGCCCCCCAGAGCGGATAGCTCCGCTTTACCCGCTGTATCACCACCATATACGGGGTTTGACGATGAAAACGCCGCATTCAACCTACCACGTTATGCACCGCTTCGACCACTTGATAGACGACGCCCGTCTCCTGCACCTCTTGCACAACCGCGTCCTGCTGCGTGCCTATCTCGACACCCAGCATCTGCTGGAGCGGGTACGCGCCTGCTGTGCGCGGCGGGCTACAGACCTTGTCCACATCCTTGAGCAGCGCACCAAGCTGTACGCCCTCGAAATCGAACGCCGCCGTGCGTCGGGACTGTTGGTCTAGGGGATGCGATTTTGCCTAACGGCTGCTGCGAATTTCTCCGCTGCTGTCGTTCTCTACAGGGGAGGCGTACCGCATGGCCTTCGTCCAACCGGTCTGTTGTTCCTTTGACCCGTGCCATGCCATGTCGATTCGTTGGATGTCATGCTCCGAAGCGGAGCTCGCGCTACTTTCGCCCTCAGTGCTCCTGCGGGCCAGGACCCGCATCCGGGACGCGCTGTCCCTCCTAACGGCTTATGCACACGTAGACAGCCGCGCCGCGCGCGAGCTGAAACAACTCGACCAGCTGTATGCGGCGGAGTGGGCTAAGCGCGGCTACGCTTTAGCAAGGGATGGGCATGTTGTACCGCCTTCAGGTAGAACGCGGCCTCCAGCCGGAGCCGCGCCGCTGGCGACAGGTCGCCGTGGTGCCCTCGCCGCCGAAGCCGGTCCTGTTGGGCGTGGTACAGCGCCAGCGCTGCCGCCACCGACACGTTGTAGCTCTCGCTGAACCCGCCGATGGGGATGATGCATGTGGCATCGGCAAGCGCGAGGGCTTCGGCAGAGGCGCCGCGCCGCTCGTTGCCGAAGAGCAGCACCGTCGGCTTCGTGAAGTCGAACGCCGAGATGGGCTGCGCGCGATCGTCGAGGTGTGTGACCAGGACCGTGTAGCCGTTGGCCTTGAGGGCGTGCAAGCAGTCGGTCGACTCGTGCCAGATGTGTACATCCAGCCACTTGTGTGCGCCGCGCGGCGTGCGCCCGGGCGTCTGGTGCTGCGGGCTGGCACCGATGAGGTCGAGGCGCTGGTAGCCGAGGGCCTCTGCGCTGCGCATGATGGCGCCCACGTTGCCGCGGTCGTGCGGACGCTCAAGTACGGGCACCACGGTGTACGTCCGCTGCTGCAGCACGCTGTCGATGCGTTGGGCACGCTCATCGGTCAGGTAGGGCCGCAGCACCGTCACGATCTCGTCGGGCGTGTACGTGACGCCGTCGATGGTGAACGGGTCCGGGCTCCAGGGCGAGTGGTGACGGGTGCCCTCCACATCGTCCCACAGCTGCTTCCACGCCGGCTCGGGCAGCGACTTCATGGCATAGCCCGCAGCTTGAAGCTCTCGCCGTCGATGGCGTGGGCCACGGCAAGGACGCCTTCCAGGTGGTCCAACTCGTGCTGCAGCAACTCCGAAAGGTCGCCACTGACGGTGCGGCGGTGGATGCTCCAGTCAGGCGCACGGTAGATCAGCTTGCACGAGTGGTGCCGCTGCACGCGTACGAGCAGGCTGGGGAACGACAGGCAGTCGTCCCACAGCTCCATCATCTCAGCGCTCTTGCCATAGAGCACAGGGTTGATCAGGATGTGCTCGTCGCCATCGAGGTTGAGGTAGACGATGCGCTTCAACACGCCGATCTGTGGCGCCGCGATGCCGCGCCCGAAGCCGACGCGCGCACGCACGTCGAGCAGCGTATCGCGCAGGGCATCGAAGACGGGCTGCAGTTCTGCCACCTCGTCGCGGCGGACGGGGGCGCACACTTCGTACAAGACAGGATTGCCGAGTTGCAGAATGGGGCGGACGGCCATCGGCACAGCAGGTTGATCGCGGGGCGCGCAATATACTGCATCCCTGCGACCAAGCAGTACGGCAAGGCGCTTAGTCTCCCGTCGTGGGCGTAGCTGCGGACCCGGCTAGCAGCCCGCCGTCAATGGTGATCTCGGTGCCTGTCATGTATGAGGCTTCGTCGGAAGCTAGCAACACGACTACCGCTGCGACCTCTTCGGGCGTGCCGAACCGCCGAAGGGGGGTGTCGGCGGTGAGGGCTTGGGCGCGTGCCTCACGGTCGGGGCCGTTGCCCAGCATCGGCTCCCAGATGGGCGTGAGCACGGCGGCAGGGTGAACGCTGTTGCAGCGGATGTTGAGGCCTTGCCCGGCGCAGTACAGCGCCACGGTCTTCGTGTGGTTGCGGACAGCAGCCTTGCTGGAGGCGTAAGCCGCCGCGGTAGGAATGCCGACGAGGCCCGAGCGCGAGGAGATGTTCACGATGGCGCCTGCGCCCGTGGGCCGCATCGCCCGGATGGCATACTTGCAGCCCAGGAAGACGCCGTCGAGATTGGTCCGATGCACAGCCCGCCAGTCTGCGAGCGTCGCATGCTCGGGGTCGTGCGCCACAAGGCCGTCTTCAAAGCCCGTGATAGCGGCATTGTTGACGACGATGTCGAGCCGTCCCCATTGCGCAAGTACCGCCTCCACCGCAGCCCTCCAGTCCGTTTCATCTCGCACGTCCAGCCGGCGGTAGAACGCGTGGGTGCCGAGGGCGTCAGCCACAACGCTTCCCGCGGCATCGCGAATGTCTGTGAGCATCACCTGCGCACCTTCCGCGACAAAAGCACGAGCGATGGCTGCGCCAATCCCGCGCGCCGCACCGGTGACTAAGGCAACTTTTCCATCAAGTCTGGGCATGGGGAAGCGGAGGGGGCTAAACCGTGAGGCCTGCGAGGCGGGGCGTCAAAGGTACGCCGATTCGCTGCCGAGGCGCATCGCTATCTGGACAAACGGTCGCGCATGGCACAGCGGATGCAAAACAACCCTGCTAACGGTAATCCTATGCGAACCTAGCGCGTGTACATTGTTTTGACGCAACCCCTTCTAAACGCCACGAGGTGTCTATGGCAGACGGGCCGCTATTCAACCGTGAACTGAGCTGGCTGTCGTTCAACGCGCGCGTGCTGCAGGAAGCCGCCGACCCGAACGTGCCGCTGCTAGAGCGGCTGAAGTTCCTCGCCATCTACTCGTCCAACCTCGACGAATTCTTCCGTGTGCGCATGGCGTCGTTGCGGAGCCTGCTGCGCCTCAAGAAGAAATCGCTGGCCTCGCTCGATGTGCATCCAGGGCAACTGCTGATCCAGATCAAGCGGACGGTCCAGACCCAGCAGAGGGTGTTCGGGCGGATCTACCGCGAGGAGCTGCTGCCTGCCCTTGCCGCGGAAGGCATCCACGTGCTGAGCCCCGAGGAGTTATCGCCGGAGCAGGTGGCGTACCTCCGGCAGTGGTACCTAGACCACCAGCACGATGTGGTGAAGCCCGTAGTGCTAGATGAAGCCGAAACGCCGCCGTTCATCGAGAACCAAGCCCAGTACCTCGTCACGCTCCTCTGGCCCACCGATGTCCTAGACTGGCAGACGCATTACGGCCTCGTGGCGCTGCCCACGGCGCACGCCTCGCGGTTCGTCGAGATCGACTACGATGTGCCTGGCCACCAGCTGCTGATGCTCGACGATGTGCTGCGCCTCAACATCGATCGGCTCTACCCAGACTTTGAGCATGGCGATACGTATGCCATCAAGCTCTCCCGCGATGCCGATCTGTACCTAGAGGATGAGTTCGAGGGGGATTTGATCGAGAAGATCCGCAAGGCGCTGGATAAGCGGGAGACGGGCGTGCCCACGCGGCTGCTGTACGACGCGCTCACCCCATACTCGGCTGTGTCGTTCTTGCAGGAGCACCTGCGCCTGGCGAAGGAGGACATGGTGGCGGGCGGGCACTACCACAACTTCCGCGACTTCTTCGGCTTCCCCAGCTTCGGAAAGCGGCACCTGCGGTTCGTCCCCAAGCCGCCGCATCCCCATCCTGAACTGGAAGCGGCTGACTCGCTCTTTACCGCCATCGCCGAGCGCGACCACCTCATCCACGTGCCGTACCAGAAGTTTGACTACGTGGTGCAGTGGCTGAATGAAGCCGTAGCCGATGCCGACGTGTCGGCCATCTGGATGAGCCTGTACCGCGTGGGCGATGAGTCAGCGGTGTGCGAGGCGCTGATTGCGGCAGCCGAGGCGGGCAAGCGCGTGACGGTGTTCGTGGAGGTCAAGGCGCGCTTCGACGAGGAGCCCAACCTGACGTGGGCAGACCGGATGGAGGCGGCTGGCGTGCGCGTGCTCTACAGCATGCCCGACCTGAAGGTACACGCCAAGATCCTGCTGATTGAGCGCCAGGAGCCTGAGGCGCCGCGCTACTACGCGTACTTCGGCACGGGCAACTTCAACGCCAAGACCGCCCGCCTCTACACCGATATGGGGCTGCTCACCGTAGCCGCGCACCTGACGACCGAGCTGCGCGCTGTCTTCCGCTTCCTGGAGGAGCGCGCGGGCGAGCCGCACTTCACGCACCTGCTGGTGGCACCGTTCACCCTCCGCGACCGGTTCCACGCCGCCATAGACCGCGAGATGGCCGAGGCCACGGCAGGTCGCCCTGCTGAGATCCTGGCCAAGATGAACGCGCTCGAAGACCCGCAGATCATCCAGCATCTGTACCAGGCGAGCCAGGCGGGCGTGCGCATCCGGCTGATCGTGCGCGGCATCTGCCGGTTGATCCCCGGGGTGGCAGGGCTCAGCGACAACATCGAGATCCACAGCATCCTCGGGCAGTTCTTGGAGCACACGCGCGCGTTCCTGTTTCACCATGGCGGCGAGCGCCCACTCTACCTCGCCTCTGCCGATTGGATGACGCGCAACCTGGATCGCCGCATCGAAGTGGCCTTCCCCATCCACGATGCCGCCCTACGTCAGCACATCATCGACCACCTGGAACTGCAGTGGGCCGACACGGCCAAGGCCCGCCACCTTGATGCCGAGCAGACCAACCCGTACGTGGGCGGCACGCCGCATATGGAGGCGCAGGAGGAGGCTTACAAACGCCTTGCTCCATGAGGGATGGCCCGTGGCGTACCACGCCGAACGCAGGGTTGCATGATGAGCGGCAAGAGCGACTTGAAAGCATAGGCGTGATTTGTATGGCGAATCTATGCCACAGATGTTATTATGATAAGCATCCAGTGGTATAGCAACACGCAACGTTACGGCGCTCAACGTATGACGCAACACACCCCTAACTGCGCTTCAGGCTTGTCGCGCGCACGTTTCGCTCAACCGTTTACCGTGGTGTGCTTCACATTACTCAGGCTTCTCGTGCTGGGTTGCTTGCTGAGCCTCTGGTTGTTGGAAGGGCGGGCCCAAGCCACCGGGTTTGTGCATGGGATGGGTGGCCTAGAATCTGACATTGGCCTGAGCATCGCAGTCGATGGGTCAAGCAACAGCTATGTTACGGGATACTTTGGGGGGACAACGGACTTCGACCCCGGTATGGGGGTCCAGAACCTGACAAGTGCAGGTGAGAGCGACGTTTTTATCGTCAGCTATGATGCCAACGGCGATTTTCGCTTCGCGTATCAAATCGGTGGCTCGACAAACGATGTAGGGCACAGTATTGCCCTGGATGGAGCAGGCAATATCTACGTCACGGGCTCTTTCCAGGGGACGGTAGACTTTGATCCTGGACTTGGAGTGCAGCCCCTTACTAGCGCGGGCGACAACGATGTCTTTCTTGCCAGCTACGATACGAACGGCGCGTTCCGTTTCGCCTATCAGCTTGGCGCGACAGCAAGCGATGTAGGTCGTGGTATCGCTCTTGACGGGGCAAACAATATCTACGTAGTGGGCTACTTCCAAGGGACAGCAGATTTTGACTTCGGTGCCGGCACGCAGGACCGGACAAGTGCAGGGAGCACAGACATCTTTGTAGCCAGCTACGATGCTAACGGCGCCTTCCGCTTTGCCCATCACATCGGCGATACCCTAGGCGACTTTGGCCTCGGGCTCGCCATAGACGGCAGCGGTAATAGCTATGTCACTGGGTTCTTTCGAGGGACGGCAGACTTTGACCCAGGCGCAGGGACCGCGAGCCGGACAAGTGCGGGCGACAGCGACATCTTCATCGCCAGCTATGAGGCCAACGGCGATTTCCGCTTCGCCCACCAGATTGGCGGCACCGCCATCGATGAGGGCAACAGTATTGCCGTTGAGAGTGGAGGCACCAGCTATGTCACGGGCCTTTTTCGAGGGACAGCAGACTTTGACCCAGGCGCAGGGACCGCGAGCCGGACGAGTGCGGGCGACAGCGACATCTTCATCGCCAGCTATGAGGCCAACGGCGATTTCCGCTTTGCCCATCAGGTTGGCAATACAGTTACAGATGTTGGGGTCAACGTAGCCATCGACGGATCAGCGAATAGCTACATCACAGGTTACTTTGGGGGTACCACAGACTTTGATCCTGGGGCAGGGACTGAGAGTCGCACCAGCGCGGGTGGTGATGACATCTTTCTTGCCAGCTACGATACGAACGGCGATTTCCGCTTCGCCAGCCAGGTGGGTGGCCCGTCGTCAGATCAAGGTTTTGGCATTGCTGTTGATGGCAGTAGCCACAGCTACGTCACCGGATATTTTTTGGGTACCGCAGACTTCGATCCCGACTTAGATACCGAGAACCGCACCAGTGCTGGGCTTAGCGACATTTTTGTTGCCCGATATGAGCCAACAGGTGCTTTACCTGTCGAACTCAGCGCCTTTACCGCCCAGGCAATGGCGCAGGACTTGGTACTGCAGTGGCAAACCTCTTCTGAGACGAATAATGTGGGCTTTGCAGTCGAGCTCACGCCGCCAGGCGGGCGTACGTGGCATCAGCACGGCTTCGTGGAAGGTGCGGGCACTACGCTGGAAGCACGACAGTACAACTACCAGATTCCCGATCTTGTCGCAGGCACCTACCGCGTACGACTCCGGCAGGTGGACTATGATGGCGCGTTCGAATACAGTTCCGAACTCGAGGTCAGCATTGAACTGAGGGAGGCCTTCAAGCTGTCGGCTGTCTACCCCAACCCGTTTCGTGACGAAGCACAGTTCAGTCTCCAGTTGCAGACCGACGAGACGGTATCGGTAGAGCTATATGATCTGCTGGGCCGCATGGTGCGGCAGGTACACCAAGGGCCACTACGTGGGCAGTGGACGCACTCTTTCACCCTACCAGCTGAAGGACTGACCAATGGGCTTTATATGGTGCGGGTGCGTAGTGAAGGCTTCCACGCGACGCGGCAGGTCCGCCTCATCCGGTAGCTGGCGTAGCTTCTGTACACATTGCGGTGGCAGCGTAGCCGCATGCTCAACGCCTCCGTCGATGTTGGGCCTGCGGCTTAGTGCTACACCGAGCGGAGCGTCGTCAGGTAAAAGCCGGCGGTGAGGGCGTACCACGAGATCAGGTAGAGCAACACGGCGAGGACGGTGTAGAGCACCAGCCCGCGCCGGTCGGCTTTGGGGTTGAGCGTGCGGCTCATGCCCACGTAGGCGGCAAACAGCCCCAGCCCCACGCCCACCACGTGCTCCTTGATCTCGAATAAGCCCGTAGCCCACGGCAGCGAGGGGTCGAAGTAGGCGGCGCGCACCTCCACGCGAAACAGCGGGTAGACGATCATGCCGAACACAACTACCGCCACATAAGACCAGAATGCTATCGGCACATAGCGTTTTTCGAGCGGGATGCGGAAGCGGCCGCGCCAGTAGCCCCACACCAGCACGAGGTTATGGGTTTGGCTTCCTGCGAGTACGATGACCGCCAGAAAATGCAGGTACAGGGCCGTAGTGGCGACAACGGAGTTCAGCATGAGGCTTGTGACAAGGTGGCGAGGCAGTGGCTTGGGGTATCCCACGCCTCGTATTCTTCGTATCTTGATGTGATACTAGAACATCGGGAACTCCCACCACCCAATCAACCATGTCGACGACGATGGAGGTCGCCCTAGCCGAAGAGGCTGGCGGCGACGGTGCAGCAGCGGCAGTAGAGAAGCCATGTCCCAGTTGTGAGCGCCTCAATGCGAGTGCGTTCTGCCCCGACTGCGGCGAGCAGATGGACCTCAAGCACGCCTACAACTTGAAGGCGGTCATGCACCACCTGGCGCAGGAGATCTTCTTCCTCGACCGCCGCTTCTGGCGCAGCTACAAGACGCTGCTGCTCAAGCCGGGCCAGCTCACGCGCGACCACCTGCAGGGGCGGCGCGTGTCGTTCCTGCGGCCGCTCACCATGTACTTCAGCGTGAGCGCCATCTACTTCTTCGTCATCTCCATCGCCCAGCCGTTCGTCATCACCGACATCCTGTTCGGCGTTGAGACGGCGGAGGGTCAGTACGAAGCGTTTGACTACGGCCTGGGTACAGACATCCAAGAGGAGTCGTTGGCGACGTACCGCGAGTTGATGGAGAAGCTCAAGGAGCGCACAGGCTTCAGCGAACGCGAACTCCGAGGGCGCATCAACCGGAGCTATAACAGCACGCTCTCCCTGCTGATGATCATGGTGGTGTCGCTCTTTGCCGTGGGCCTGAAAGTGCTCTACAACCACAAGTACTATTACGAACACCTCATCTTCACCCTCCACCTCTTCGTATTCACGTTCTTGATGGGGATGACGGCGCTTGGGCTGCACCACATCAGCATATGGCTGGGGACGGCTGTGACTACAATGGGCATGATAGCATACGTATGGATGGCCGCGCGGCGGGTATACGAGCAAGGGCCGTGGGTGACGGCGTTCAAGTCGGTCACCATCACCGTGGCCTATTTTATCACGCTGAGCATTATGATGGGTATCTCGCTCATCGGGGTATTCATCTACATCGCACTCTCCACCATTGACTAAACCGATGATTCGACTCTTGCGCACCGCAATCTTTGTAGGCGCCGCCGTGGGAGTGGCGAAGGCCGTGCAGTCGCTGGTAGCACACCGTCCGCCGCCTGCACCGTCCCTCCCTGCTGATGAGCCGACTGCCTTTGAGGCGTTCACCGCCGAGGAGCAGGACTTGCTGATGCGCGAGATGGACGCGTCGTTCTAACTGGCGAGGTTAGCAGGGTCGCTGAGGGGCAGCAGGATCATGCCGTCGTTCTCGGCGGGTGCCTTGGCTTTGATCTTGAGCGCGCCCAGGCGGCGTAGCATCGCCAGGGGGCACTCCCTGCACGCGTCGGTGGCGCAGGGTAAGGCGTCTGCTGCTGTGCGAGCGGTCGCGCCGCCGCACGAGGTGGTGGACTTCAGCTCTGGCATGTGTTGTGCGGGTTGGTCGTCCAGGCGGTCGGGACGGCGCTGCGGAGCGCCGAGGCAGGCCGCTGCCAATGCTTGCGTTTAGCGATGGAGCGCCGCGCGGTACGGCGCCGTCCGAGCAACATCCGGTAGCGCCACCACGGGATGTGCTTTGGGCGAAGCAGATGCAGCTGTTTGAGGAAAGCAGGCATAGCAGATGGCGTACGGGGTTACTGGCGGCTGTAGCGCGTGAAGGCCGCCATGTCGTGCGTGGTGCGGTAGGCGGTTTCCATATCGGTGTGCTCAGCGACAGACAGTGCGATGGTACCAGGGGCGTCCTGCGTGTCGTCGATGAACACCTGCAGATAGAGGCTGTCTGCGTGGCCCATCCAGCGGCGCTCGCCTGCGTGGTAGCTCAGCTTCTCAAAGGCGCGGCCGTTCCATGTGACTACGGCATCGGTGAGGTGCAGCGCGTCCTGCTGGTGGCTGAAGGTGCCCGTGATGGGCAGGCGGTCCAGCACATCGCGGTTGCCGAGGGCGTATACGTTCCAGCCGTGATCGCTGGTGGCGTCATCGGCGGGGCGGGCGAAGGCGAGCGCTTCCTCCAGGCCGCCGTCCTTGCACTTGCGCTTGTAGAGGCTGAGCGTCGAATCCGTGGCGTCCTTGAAGAACATCGCGTAGACGAACCCCGCCTCGTCCTGGCCGATCCACTTGCCGGCAGATGCGTCGTAGGACAGCTTCTGCATGGTATACTCGGTCGAGTACACCTTGCCCGTCATGCGGTACTGGATGCTGTCGGCGAAGAAGGTGTGGGTAGAGTGCTGCGTGGTGCCCATCAGCTGGAACGTCCAGTGGTAGTCGCCCGCTTGGGTAAAGGCGTCGTGTACAAACGCAGCTTGGTGGCGCTGCAGGTCCTGCTCGGTGCTCTTGTACGAGCACGCGGCCAGGAGACCGATGGCGGCGAGTGTGAGGAACCGTTGCATAGGCGAACCCTCTTGTGTCCTGTAACAGGTGCGTTACGTAAAGGTAGCAGTCAGGAGGACTGTGTTCTGCCTCTCGCGGTGGGATCTCCATGAAGATCACCCGCCGTGCAGGAGGCAAAGGATAGATCGGTAAAAAGGGGCGCCAAGCGTGTGTGGTGGAGGAGCCCCCTCTTACCCTCCAAGGGCGTGCTGTCGTGTAGTCGGTTTGCCTACATCGCCTACGATGGTGGGTCTGGCTAGAGCTCGTCGCCGCAGTACTTGCAGTAGACCGCATCCGGGGCATGGCCCGTGGAGGCGCAGGCGGAGCACGAGCGGGTGCTGGCCATGCTCTCGCGCTCGGCGCGCGTCAGCTCCACCGTCACGATGCCCGTGGGCACGGCGATGATAGCGTAGCCCAGGATCATCACGATGGACGCGATGAACTGCCCCAGGTCGGTCTGCGGAGAGATGTCGCCGTAGCCGACGGTGGTGAGGGTCACGATGGCCCAGTAGATGCTACGCGGGATGCTGGTGAAGCCGTTCTCGACGCCCTCGATGAGGTACATCAGCGAGCCCACAATCACCACGAGCGTGACCACGGTGAACATGAACACAGTGATCTTGCGCCTGCTGGCGTGGAGGGCTTGCTTGAGGAGTTGCGCCTCCTCCAGAAACTGCACCAGCTTGAGCACGCGGAAGACGCGCAGGATGCGCAGCAGGCGGATCACCAGCAGGTACTGCGTGCCGGGCAGGAGCAGGCTCAGGTACGTGGGCAGGATGGCCAGCAGGTCCACCATCCCGAAGAAGCTGAAGATATACGTGCGCGGCTTGGCCACGGCGTAGATGCGCAGCGCGTATTCAATGGTGAACAGGATTGTGAAGACCCACTCGGCCGCTCGCAGTGCCGCCCCGTACTCGGCTTCGATGTGCGCAATGCTTTCCAGCATCACCGCTGCCACGCTGAGCACGATGGCGATGATGAGCACCACGTCGAACGCCTTGCCGTCGAGCGTTTCCGCACCGAAGATGATGTCGTGGAGGCGTTGCCGCGTGCGGGACTGGTGCATCAGGCGCCTGTCGGTTGGTGCTCGAACAGGTAGAAGCCTACGACGGCGAGCGCATGCGAGATGACGCCCTCGCGTACGAGGCGCGGCACGTCGGCGGGGTCGATGAGCACCACTTCGATGTCTTCGGCGCCGTCCAGGATCAGCTCACCCACCTTGGTCACGCCGTGCGCCACGAACATGTGGCAGCGGTTGTTCTGGATGGCGGGGTTGGGCGCGATGGGGCCGAGGTAGGTGAGGTCGTCGATGGAGGCGGTGTCGTAGCCCGTCTCCTCGCGCATCTCGCGCCGCGCTGCCGTCAGCGGGTCGGGGTCCTCTGGGTCGATGATGCCACCAGGGATCTCCAAGCTGATCTCCTCGGTGCCGTGCCGAAACTGGCGGACGAAGACGTACTGGCCGTCGGGCGTGATGGGGATGATGTTGACCCAGTCGCGGCCTTCGATGACGTAGAACGTGTGGTGGTTGCCCGTGCGCGGCGAGACGCGGTCGTCGGCGCGGACGGTGAAGACGCGGCAGTCGGCCACTTGGCGGCTGCCCGTGCGCTCCCAGTGCTGGAGCCGGCTCATGCCGCTACCTCCAGCGCGCCCGTCGCCAACGCGTGGTCGATGGCCGCGTCCAGCGCGTCGCCGTGGGCTGCGAGCGCGTCGGCGGTGAGGGCGTCGGTGCCGGTGAGCAGCGCCGCGGCCTCTGGTGGCACATCGGCAAACGCAGTGCCGCTGACGAGCAGGGTGGCGTGACCGTCGGGCTGGGCGAAGAACGCCAGCTCAGGCACGCTGCGTCGGCAGAGCGTAGCACCCTGAGCCAGGGCTGCGCGCCAGTCAACAGCATCGTCGCCCGTGTCCTCGTCGTCGTCATAATAGTCGTCGTACGAGGGGCGGCGCGGGCGCGTAAGGTACTGCCCCAGCCAGGCATCGAGTGTGGCGCGGTCGCCGAGCGCATCGGTCAGCATAGCGCGTAGGCGCCCCAACTCGGCATCGGCGATGAGGCCTGGCGCCTTGGCAGGCGCGAGGTTGGGGTCGCTGTAGCGCTCGCTGTCGTCATCGCCGCTCTCCGTCAGCTCCTCCAGCAGCTTCAGCAGCAAGTCCTGCGGGCTCGGCGCCCGGAAGCCGACGGAGAACGTCATGCAATCGTCGATGGCGACGCCGTAGTGCGCGATGCGCGGCGGTAGGTAGAGCACATCGCCGGGTGCGAGCACCCACTCGGCGTCGGCCTCGAAGTCGGCCAGCATGCTCACGTCCATGTCGGGTACCAGCACCTCCTCCTCCACGGGCGTGTGGTTGATGCCCCAGCGGCGGTGGCCCCACCCCTGGATCAGGAAGACGTCGTAGTTATCGATGTGCGCGCCCACCGTGCCGCCCTCGGGCGCGTAGCTCACCATCAGGTCGTCCAGCCGCCAGTTGGGCACGAAGCGAAAGCGCTGGAGCAGGTCATTCATCGCGGGCACCAGCCGATCCACTTCCTGGACCAGCACGGTCCACTTCGACTTGGGCAGGTCGGAAAGCTCGTCGGGCTCGAATGGGCCGTAGTGCAGCTGCCACGGATAGTCGCCGCCCTCCTCCATGATGAGGCGCGAGGTGGCGTCGGGCTCGCACGCCAAGCTAAGCAGGTCCTGAGGCGTGATGGGCGAGGCAAAGCCGGGGAAGACCCCACGGAGCAGCACAGGCTGTTTCTGCCAGTAGGTGGTCATGAAGTCGGCCACGCTGAGGTCGCCGAGGTGCGTCATCGGTTGGGGCATGCGAGCGGGAAGCGGGGAAGGGGACGACAAGCTATTCCATCAGCCACGAAATGAGCTGAAACACGGGCCACGCCATCAGCGCGATCATCAGAAAGGCCATCCACACGCGCGACGTCTTCTGCTGCGGCAGGTCGTAGCCGCAGTACGGGCAGACATCCGACTCCGCGTCGATCTCCAGGGCGCAGGACGGGCATTCGATGGTGCGGGACATGGATTGGATGAAGCGTGATGGGTAAGCTGAGGTGCCACGATACCGCGACGGATGGGGTTCCCTGGTGCGTCGACGCGGCAGTGCGTTGTTGCGTGAGCGCGTTTTTGCGTCGATGCGTGAGCGCGTCGAGTACGTGAGTGCATTGGTGCGCTTATCAGTACGTCCCGGCGTTCTCACGCGCAGACGCACCCACGCGCAGACGCACCCACGCGCAGACGCACCCACGCGCAGACGCACCCACGCGCAGACGCAGTACACGCTTACACGCGCTCACGCATCGGTCGATACCAACGATCCACCGGGCCTGCGGGCTCACCGATGCTTCCCACCAGCCTCCTTCGTCTGTTCGAGTTGGTGTGCTGGATGCCATGCTGCGCCTTGTCTTAGTTCTTGTGTTCGCCCTGCCCACGTTGGTTTGGGCGAGTGATCCTGTGCCTGCCTCGCCAACGGCTAGCCCACTGCACGCCGGCCTGAGCGGCGGTGCGCTCGTCTCGGCATTGCGTGCGAGCCACTACCCGACGACCGTCTACAGCTACGCCGCCGCCCGCGACACGCTGTTTGCGCGCGTGGACCTTGAGCCGGGCGACTCGCTGCGCGGGGCGTACACAGGCCGCGCCCTATGGCTGGACCCCTCCGCCGACCCCACGGCGTACGCGTTCGGCCATCCGCTCAACATCTCCACGGAGCACAGCTGGCCGCAGTCGCGCGGAGCGGTGGAGGGCACCGATGGCTACAGCGATATGCACCACCTCTTCCCGGTGCTGCAGAACGTCAACGCGTCGCGCAGCAACCTGCCGTACGCCGACTTCACCACCGCTGACGCCACCGTGTGGTACGGTCCGAGCGGCACGCAGTCCGCCGCGCCCGCCAACCTGAGCGAGTATAGCGCACGCAGCAGCGGCCTCGGCCGGTTCGAGCCGCGCGATGCGGTCAAGGGCGATGTGGCGCGCGCGCTCTTCTACTTCGCCACCATGCACGACGCCCACGCCGACTACGCGTGGTTCGAGCTGCAACGCCCCACGCTCCTCACCTGGCACGCCGCCGACCCCGCCGATGCTGACGAGATCGCTCGCTCGAACGCCATCGCCACGTACCAGGGCACCGACAACCCGTTCGTGCTGGATGCGACGCTGGCCGACCGGGCCTTTGGCGACGGCAACTACGTGGTCACCAACCCGCGCCCTGCTGCGGTCTGGATCAACGAGATCCACTATGACAACGTGGGCGCCGATCAGAACGAGGGCGTCGAGGTTTTGGGCAGCAGCGGCGGACGCCTGGACGGCTACGTGCTGTACTGCTACCGCTCCGACGGTACCATCTACGACCAGACCAGCCTCTCCGGCGTCCTGGCCGATGAGGGCGAAGGCCACGGCACGGTCTGGAACGCCATGCCCGGTCTGCAAAACGGCCCTGCCGACGGTCTCGCGCTCGTAGACCCCGAGGGTACGGTGCTGCAGTTCCTCTCATACGAAGGCACGCTCACCGCCACCGAAGGCCCTGCCCTCGGCCAGACCAGCACCGACGCCGGACTGGCCCAGGCGAGCAACACGCCTATCGGCCAGACGCTCCAACTCACGGGTACAGGTCAGCAGGCCAGCAACTTCACGTGGAGCGGTCCGCAGGCGTCGTCGAAGGGCGCCGTCAACAGCGGCCAGTCGTTTGGCGCGCTGCCCGTCGAACTCGTCGCCTTCGAGGCGGTAGCCAGCACCGATCGTATCCACCTGAGGTGGTCCACCGCGAGCGAGACGAACAATGCGGGCTTCGCCGTCGAGTGGCGCACAGCACAAGCTGGGCAATCCGCACGGGCCGACTGGCGCGAGGCGGCGTTTGTGGCAGGTCACGGCACCACCCTGCGCGCGCAGACCTACCAGCACACGCTGCACAACCTCTTGCCCGGCACCTACCGCGTGCGCCTCCGGCAAGTCGACTTCGACGGCACTACCGACTACTCGCCCGAAGTCGAGGCCACCGTGCAAGCTACTGGGTTCGGTCTCGCCCTCAGCACGCCCGCGCCCAACCCCGCGCATGGTAGCACGGCCGTCGCAATCACGGCGCCTACAGACGGGCCAGCCGAGCTCAGCGTGTACGACCTGCTCGGCCGCCGCGTCTTCGCCGACCGCCTCCTGCTACGGGGGGGCGAGGCTTCTCGGCAGCAGCTGAATGTGAGCGCCTGGAGCGCGGGCGTCTACCTGATCCGCGTGCAGCAGGACGAACGCGTGACTACCGCGCGGCTGGTGGTGGCCCGATAGCGCCGCCACGTCGTTGACCTTTCGACCTGCGACCCTCAGACCTTCGACTTGCGACCTACGCCGGACCTGCACCGGAAGCAGGGCGTTCGAGGTGCCCAATCACGTCCCCATCGTTGTCGTTGATGAAGCACCTGCACCGCATGATCTTGCGCATGCTGCCCGGCCCGTTCTTCGCGTGGCTGGGGGTGCTGATGTTCTTGTTCTTGATGCAGTTCCTGATGCGCTGGCTGGAGGACATTGTGGGCAAGGGGCTGCCCACGGGTGTCATCATTGAGCTCATTGCCTACAACCTCGCGTACATGCTCGTGCTGGCCGTGCCTATGTCGGCGCTGATGGCCACGCTGATGACGTACGGTCGGCTCGCTGAGACGAACGCCTACACGGTGATGAAGAGCGCGGGCGTCTCGTTGGGGCAACTGATGAAGCCCGCCATCGCCGCCTCGCTGGTGGTGATGGGGCTGATGCTGCATTTCAACAACATGATCCTGCCCGAGGCCAACTTCCGGGCGCGCAACCTCTGGTCCGACATCCGCTCGAAGAAGGCGGATTTCGCACTAGAGCCCGGCGTCTTCTCCGACGACGTGAACCGCTACAGCATACGCATCGAAGGCCGCGACGCGGATGCGGGCACCTTGCAGAACATCACCATCTACGACTACTCGGAGGGGTCGCGCCGCCAGGTGACCATCAAAGCCGCCGAGGGGCGCCTTGTGCCCGCCCCTGGCGACACGTTGGCGCAAGACCTGTGGCTCACCAACGGCGAGATGCACCGCCCCGTCCCGGTGTCGAGTTTGCCCGAGGAAGACCGCTACGAACGCATCCGCTTTGAGCGGCACCGCCTGCGCCTCAGCTTCGCCGACTTCGCCTTCGAGCGCCGCGACGACCGCGGCTTCCGCTCCGACCGCACCATGCAGACGCCCGCGCTGCTCGCCTACGTGGACACGCTCAAGGGCATGGTCGCCGACAACAACGCCGAGCTGTGGACGCTCATGTCAGGCATGGCTGCTGACACCGTGCTCGCGGGCCTCCGTGCTCCTGCCGCCACCGATGCAGCGGGGCTGCCCCAGCCCCGCGCCCCTGATGGCCCGCCGCTGGACTCCTCGCACGCCCGCGTCCTGCTGCACGGCCTCACCACCGACGACCAGCGCACGGTGTATGATCAGACGCTGCAACTCGTCCGCTCGAAGCAGCAACTCGTGGATCGGCTGCGGCAGCGCAACGAGCGCCTGACCAGCCGCCAAGCGCGCTACTTGGTGGAGGCCCACAAGAAGTTCTCCATCGGCACCGCCATCCTCCTCTTCATCCTGATTGGGGCGCCCCTCGGCTTGCGTATTCGGCAAGGCGGGCTCGGCGTCATCGGCGTCGTAGCCACCGTCATCTTCCTCGCCTACTGGGTGCTCCTGGTGCAGGGCGAAAAGCTCGCCGACCGCGGCAAACTCTCGCCCATCATCGGCATGTGGACGGCCAACGTGCTCGTGCTCTCCGGGGCGATTACGTTGATCTGGGCCGTGGCCAAGGACTTGGGCAGCGGATGGAGTATGCCCACCTCGTGGCAGGAGATCAAACAGCGTTTCCGCCGCGCCGCGCCCGAGAGAGGGGACGCCTAGCGGTCCAGCGGGACCTCCAGCTGAATGCCGCCGAGCAGGATCGCGCCTTGTCCCACCTCTTGCCCGTCGGTACGGACGTTGATCTCAGCGCCCAGCGCTACGTGTGCCCTGAGGTGTATCCGTGGCGAAAGTGTCCACACGTAGCCCAGCGAGGCCGTCGGTTGGAGCACGGTGACCTCAGTTTGCCCGGTACGCAACGGCCCTGTGAACCTCGACGGGGAGTCGATCCAGTCGATGGTCAGCTGCCAGACGTCAACGAGGACGCCAGCTACCAGGGAGGCGCCTTCAGGCCGAAAGCGATAGGCGCCGTGAACGCGCACGCCGGGGCCACCGCCGCGCTCGTCGTCTTGTACGCCGAAGTCTTGCCGTCGCGTGCGGTTGTAGCCCACGCTGAGCCCGGCTGCCCAGTGGGAGGAGAAGGCATAGCTGGCCCCAACGTACGCAATCTGTCCTGCCGGATAGGCTTGCGCTCCCGCATGCACGGACGGCTGGGCGTAGGCTGGGGCGGGCAGGACGCTGGCAAGCGCTAAGCTGACGAATACGCGCATGAGGCCTAGGGCATGAGCCGAGGCGGCAGAAACCAGACCAGCTCGCCGAAGCGCGCATCAATCTGATGCCAGGACAAGATGGGGAAGTCGATGCGGGCAATGGCGGCCGTCGGAAAGCGGACGGCGGCGTCGCCAATCAGGTGCGATAGCAGGGCCGAGCTCGTCGGCTCATGGCCGACCACCATCACGTCGTTGGCGGTGATAGGAAGGTTCATCAACAACCCAAGGACGGCCTCAGGGGTAGCCTCGTAGATCGCATCGGTGAATACCAGCTCTGGCGTGGTCGTCCAGCGCTTGGCGGCGCGCTCCAGCGTTTGCCGCGTGCGCACGGCGGTAGAGCAGAGCACATAGTCGGGCTCCTGGTTGGTGTTGCGCAGCCACTTCCCCATGGCCTTGGCAGCCTTGCGGCCCCGCTTGGCCAGTGGGCGGTCGTGATCGGTTTCATAGTCGGCGCCCCAGTCCGACTTGCCGTGGCGGAAGAGGTACAGCGATTTCATAAGCGTGTCAGGAGGCTGCAGGCTGAGGCACGGATACGTAAGGCGGACACTCGCCCAATCGGGGCAGGCTGATGCTACACAATCTTGCGCTCGCCTTCGGAAAAAAGCAGGTTGGCATCGTATCTTAATCTTATGCGGTATGCCCCGCTTTGGTTTGGACGGAGCCGATCTGTTATGCTTGCACACGTTGGGAAGAGAAGCCTGTGGGCGCTTGTGTTTGGCAGCCTGTGTCTGGGTATCCTGCCCAGCCAGGCATATGCCCAGGGCATCACCGAGCGCTACCAAACGCTGCGTACCATGCAACCACGCTACTGGAAAGGCCACCTTGGCGGCGGTTACTACAGCGGCGACCGCGAGCTCGCTACCGACGATAAGCTGGCGAATCTCGTGCCCGCCTTCGGCGTGGAGGGGGGCTACGTACTTACCGAGCGGCACAGCCTGGGGCTCTTCTTCCGCCTGGGCAATTTCACCAACACGCTCCGCAACAAGGGCGACTTCACCACGATCCAGCCCTCGGCCTCTAGCAGCTGGCGGGCGGTGTTCGGCATCGTCGGGCGCATGAACTTGCCGGACTTCGGCGAGAAGCTACGGCCGTACGTGCAGGGCGGCCTCAGCCTCGTGTACGGACGCATCAACAACCACCATGCGGGCGGCTATGGCCCGCGTCTGGGGGTGGGGCTCGAATACGACCTCCGCCCCGACCTCCGCGTGTTCTCTGAGGTCAACGCCATCCCGGTCTACCCCGATCGCGCGGTAGACCTTGCCGGGCCGCTCAACTCCACTGACATCCTGTCCTTCTTTGATGTGGGCGTGACCTACACGGTGCGGCCGCGCTTTCGGGCCGTCGCCATTAGCAACGCGGCAAGCCCCGAGCGCCTGCTCGTAGACGAGCCGGGTATCTTTGGGGCAGAGGTCAACTTAGACGAGGCCACTGGCCCCGTACGAGCGCGCTGGCTCTTTGGGGATGGCACGGAGGCCCAAGGGCTGGTCGTGAACCACGCCTACACCACGCCTGGACAGTACAACGTCATCTTTGTGGGGGAGAACGCTGGCGGCGCCCAGACGCGCACGTTCACGGTGGACGTAGACCGCGCCCCGGCCCGTGCGAAGATTGCCGAGGTCGAGGTAGCGCCCGAGCGTCCCGAAGCAGGCGAGACGGTCTACCTGCGGCCCACCATCACGGGCTCGCGCCCAGTCTACTGCAAGTGGACGCTCAGCGATGGCACGACCCTCGAAGGGTGCGACATCCAGCATGCGTTCAGCGATGCACGTTTGTACACGATACAACTGGAGGTGCGCAACGGCGGCGGCGAAGACCGCTACAGCCAGAACCTGCTCGTCCAAAAGCCCGCCAACCCGGCCTGCGGCCCCCAGATCGCGTTCATTGACACGTACTTCGACGCCGGCGTACATACGCTCGACCTCAACGCACGGTCTGGGCTCCGCCAGAACCTGTTGCAGCTGGCCGAGTGCAGCACCACCGATATTGTGGTGACTGGCTATGCGATGCAGGGCGAAGCCGACCCGGACGGCCTCATGCGGAAACGCGCCGAGGCCGTTGTGGAATACTACACCACCCTCGGCCTTCCGTCTCAACGCCTGCGTGTGGCGCTGGGTGGCGTAGTAAACAACGTGGCTCCTGGGCAAGCCCGGTGGCAATATCGCTACGCCGAGACGCGCTTTGCTGGCCCCGAAGACTAAACCGCAAGGGAGTGCCGTTACAAGACCGTTCCTTCTAACCGTCTTCGGTGCTCTCCATGCGCTTTGCTTCAACGCTACTCCTTGCGGGCCTACTGTGCCTCACCTTTGCTGAGCCTACGCTCGCCTCCGATCCCGATCCCAACGATGTAATCTCGCCGGAAGCCATCGTCGCTGCGACCTACAAATCCATCGAGCGAGCGCCGGGACAGCCGTACGACTGGGAGCGATTCCGCGCGCTCTTCCTGCCCGAAGCCCTGATGGTACCCAATGCCGAGCAGACCAGCGGCACCACGCAGATCCTCACGCCGCAAGGCTTTGTCGATTGGGTAAATAAGGTGGCACCCGCGGGCCAACCCGGTGATCGTGGCTTTGCCGAAGAGGTTGTCAACAACGAAATCCATCGCTTCGGCGACGTGGCACAGGTGTTCAGCACCTACCAGAAGCGGTTCTACGACGACCCGCGCATCCTGGGCCGTGGCATCAACAGCTTCCAACTGCTCTTCCGCGACGGGCGCTGGTGGATCGTGTCGATCATCTGGGATGAGGAGGTCGGCGCAGGCCCTATTCCCGACCGCTACCTCGGGGACGGAAAATGATATACCAGCTCTGGGGGATGATTGTGCGATCAAGGTTGTCATCCCGAGCGAAAGTCGGAGACTGTAGCCGAGGGATCTCCCACTTTGAAGTTGTGCAAAACGAGACTGGGGGAGATTTACCTGCGGTGTGCTTCGCGCTCTCGACTTCGCTCGGGATGACAAAGTTAGATGGTGTGCTGCACTATGAAATTCCAGAATTGGTAATGTAATTTTCATATAATTGCACTGCATTCGAGCCATCTGATATTTCTGGTTAGGAATTTGAAATAGCGGAAGAGGCGGATAAATAGTTTGACCGTATCCGTCAACTAACTTAGTGCTACACAGCAAGCCTACTGCTTGCCCTGCACTAACCTTCATCTCCCTACGCTCCCCCTTTGCCCTGATGACTCGTTACGCCGTTTGCGCGATGGCGGCATTTCTGTGCGCCACCCCCATTTTTGCCCAAGTTCAAGAAACCAAGCTCTTTCAAACGCTCCCCCTGCCCGGCGCCAACATTGGCCACGCGGTGGCGCTTAGCGATGACGGCCAGTACGCTGTGCTCGGCGCGCCGCAAGCCAACGGTGCGATAGGTGCGGCCTACGTGTTTGCCCGAAACGGCACAAGCTGGACGCGCCAAGCCATTCTAGCTGCTGGCGACGGCGCCGCCAGCGACCAGTTTGGCTACGCCGTCTCCATCAATAGAGACGGCACAACGGTCGTCGTGGGCAGTCCCGATGACGACGACAACGGCAGTGCCAGTGGAGCAGTGTACACGTTCACGCGGTCGGGCAGCACATGGACCCAGCAAAGCAAACTGGTTCCAGCGGGTAGCGCCACAGACGATCGCGTGGGCTATGCGGTAGACATCAGCAGCGACGGCCTCTACATAGCCGTAGGGAGCCCGTACGACGACCCCAACGGCTCCAACAGCGGCTCGGTCTACATCTACCACTTCGCCCGTTCGTCATGGGGACTCACTCACAATCTCACTCCAGGTGACGGCAGCACGCTGGATCTCTTTGGCGCAACGGTCGCGCTCAACTCCATCGGAAACTACGTAGCCGTGGGCAGCCCTGGGGCCGACCATGGACGCGCACCTGACCCAGGAGCAGCCTACGTGTTCTTGCGCTCGAACGAGGCTTGGTCGGAGCAGCAGAAACTGGTCACCCGCGATGCGTCACTGTCCGATTCCCTCGCCAGCAAAGGGCTAGCGATCAGCGAGAACGGCTCCTACATCGCCCTGGGCGCCCATCGCAACGACGACGCAGGCAGCAGCAGCGGCTCGGTGTACATTTTCAATCGGTCGGGCGCCACGTGGAGCCAGCAGTTAAAGCTCACCGCGCGCGATGCAGCTGCAAATGACCTCTTCGGCTATGCCGTGGCGCTGGACAGCGACGGCGATACCATCGTTATTGGCGCTCCGGGTGACAACAGCGCTACGAACGACGCCGACGCCGACGTGGGGGCAGCTTACGTATTCATCCGCACGGGCACCACCTGGGGCCAGCAGGCCAAGCTCGTGCATGACGATGGGGCACCCGGTGATCAGTGGGGCTGGTCCGTTGCTGTGAGCGGCGATGGCCATACGGCGCTCACGGGCATTCCCTTCCGAGACCTTCCGCTCACAGGGGCCGACACAGGGCAAGCCGCCGTACACGTACGTTCCGGCGGGGTGTGGTCGCTAGAGCACATGCTCAACGTGCAGATCGTTGACGGCGATGGTAACGACCGCTTCGGCGCCCGGGTAGCCTTAAGCGACGATGGCACCTACGCCCTCGTGTCCACCCCTCAAGACCGAGATAACGGCCCCGGCAGTGGATCGGCGTATGTGTTCTTCTTTGATGGCAGCCGTTGGACGCAGCAAGCCAAACTGACACCCAATGACGCCGACGAGAACGAATTCTTCTCGCAAGGTATAGCCCTGAGCGGTGCAGGCGAATACGCCCTTATCGGTGCCCCGCAGGAGATTGAAAACGGCAACAGGACAGGGTCTGCCTATGTGTTCGCACGCACGGGTACGACCTGGAGCCAACAAGCCAAGTTGAATGCCAGCGATGCCGCATTTGGCGATTGGTTTGGCCTTTCTGTGTCGCTTAGCTCGGACGGCGCTACTGCCCTCGTTGGGGCTCCGCAAAACGACGATGCTGGATTTGCAACTGGATCGGCCTACGTATTCACGCGCTCTGGTACGAGCTGGACCGAGCAAGCAAAGCTAATAGGAGCAGACACCGCTATGGGTGACAACTTCGGCAGCCACCTCGGTTTGAGCGGCGATGGTCTATATGCTGTTCTTGCAGCAGCAGGAGACGCCGATAACGGCTTCAGAAGTGGTTCTGCCTACATCTTCATGCGTAGTGGAAGCAACTGGACCCAGCAAGCCAAGCTCAAGCCCAGCGACGGGGGCGTGGACCACGATTTTGGCACTTCCGTCTCAATGAACGACGACGGCTCCTACATGGTAGCCGGGGCTCCTCAAAACGGTAGCGGCGCCGCCTACGTATTCCATCGCACAGGTACAACATGGGGAGAGCAAGCGAAAATTACGGCTGTGGGTGATAGCTTTGCCGGTTCTGTGGCAATCAATGCGGCAGGCGACCAAATGGTAGCAGGCGCCCATGAGGACAATGTGAACGGAGCCTTCAGCGGCTCGGCCTACTTGTTCAGTCGTAGCGGTACCACCTGGACACAACGTGCCAAGATCACGCCCAACGACGGTTCTAGCTTTCAGGCGTTCGCGGTCTCCGTCGCCATGAGCGCAAACGGCTTGCGCATGGCAGCGGGCACGCCCCTTGACCATGTGGCTACATTCGTAGACCCAGACGGCTCGGCCTACATCTTCAACCTAGAAGAAGCGCTGCCTGTAGAACTGACGGCGTTCAATGCTTATCAAGATGGCCATCGGTTTCAGCTCGTCTGGACGACGGCCACCGAGACCAACAATGCAGGCTTTGAGGTACAACATCAGGCACCGGGGGCAGCGGAGTTTGCCACGCTCGGTTTCGTAGAAGGAGCCGGGACAACGCTGCATGCCCACACATACCAGCACACGGTGACCGACCTGAGCCCAGGCCGCCATCGCTTCCGGCTCAAGCAAGTTGACTACGACGGTACAACCGCATACAGCCCCATCGTTGAGCTTTCTGTGGCTGCCGAGGACGCCTTGGCTCTCTCCGCCGCCTATCCGAACCCTCTGCGTGAACAAGCCATGCTCAGCGTAAGGGTGCGACAGGCCCAGCCCGTTCGCGTGGTCGCTTACGACATGCTCGGGCGCGCTGTACAGGTACTCTACGACGGCGTCCTGAGCGCGGACGCAGCCGCCTCCTTGACGATCGACGGGACCGCGCTGGCTGCGGGGCTCTATGTGGTCCGTGCCGAAGGCGAAGGGCTGCTGCGCACCCAGAAGGTGATGGTCGTGAAGTAACCCGGTGAGCGTAAAAAGGTCGTGCGTCAAGCTGGGAGCACCAGTATGACATAGGGGTGTCGCAACCGGAGGCGAAGTTGTAGGGTTTACGCGCTACCTCGCTCCGAACCGCACGCTTCCATGCCCGACCTTCCTGGCCGTTTCCTCCTTGAGTCCGAGTTCTCGCCGATGGGCGACCAGCCCCGAGCTATCGCGGAGCTGGTCGAAGGCCTGGAGCGCGGCGACAAATATCAAACACTGCTCGGGGCGACGGGCACGGGGAAGACATTTTCAGCCTCGAACGTGATCCAGCAGGTCAACCGGCCGACGCTGGTGATGAGCCACAACAAGACGCTGGCGGCGCAGCTGTATGCCGAGCTGCGGCAGTTCTTCCCCAACAATGCCGTCGAGTTCTTCATCTCGTACTACGACTACTACCAGCCCGAGGCGTACATCGTCTCGTCGGACACGTACATCGAGAAGGACATGGCGATCAACGACCAGATCGACCGGCTGCGGCTGCGGGCTACGAGCGCGCTCATCTCGGGCCGGCCCGATGTGATCGTGGTGGCGTCGGTGTCGTGCATATACGGGCTGGGCTCGCCGGAGGAGTACAAGAAGCAGATCGTGCAGCTCAGCGTGGGGGAGGAGATCGAGCGCAACGCGCTACTCCACGACCTCGTCAACATCTTCTACAACCGCAACGACCTCGAATTCCTCCCTGGCATGTTTCGCGTGCGCGGCGACGTGGTGGAGGTCTTCCCGGCCTACCTCGAAGAGACCGCCTACCGCATCGAGTTCTGGGGCGACGAGATCGAGAAGATCACCAGCTTCGAGCCGGTCAGCGGGCAGACGCTCACCGAGGAGACGCTGCTGACGATCTACCCGGCCAAGATCTTCGTCACGCCCGCCGACCAGATGCAGCGCGCCATCGCCAGCATCGAGGAGGAGCTGCGGTGGCGTTTGGCGGTGCTGCGCGAGAACGGGATGATGCTGGAGGCGCAGCGGCTGGAGCAACGCACGCTGTTCGACATCGAGATGATGAAGGAGGTGGGCTACTGCTCGGGCATCGAGAACTACAGCCGCCACCTCACGGGCCGCAAGCCCGGGGAGCGGCCGTACTGCCTGCTCGACTACTTCCCCGACGATTTCCTGCTCGTCATCGACGAGAGCCACGTTACCATCCCGCAGGTGCGCGCCATGTACAACGGTGACCGCGCGCGCAAGCTCAACCTCGTGGAGCACGGCTTCCGCCTGCCCTCGGCCATGGACAACCGCCCGATGACGTTCGAGGAGTACGAGACCAAGCACCACAACGTCATCTTCGTCAGCGCCACGCCCGGCGACTACGAGCTGGAGCAGAGCGGCGGCGTCTTCGTGGAGCAGATCATTCGCCCTACTGGCATCCCCGACCCCGAGGTCATCGTGCGGCCCAGCGAGAACCAGATCGACGACCTCCTCGAAGAGATCCAGCAAGTCCTCGCGCGGCAGGAGCGTGTGCTGGTAACGACCCTCACCAAGCGCATGGCCGAAGACTTAGCCGACTACCTCGACTCGTTCGGCATCAAAGTGCGCTACCTCCACTCCGACATCGACGCGCTCGAACGCGTGGAAATCCTGCGCGGCCTACGGCTGGGCGAGTTCGACGTGCTGATTGGCGTTAACCTGCTGCGCGAGGGCCTCGACCTGCCCGAAGTCTCGCTCGTGGCCATCCTCGACGCCGACAAGGAGGGCTTCCTGCGCTCCGACCGCTCGCTGATCCAGACGGCGGGGCGGGCGGCGCGCAACGTGAACAGCAAAGTGCTCATGTACGCCGACCGCATCACGGGCTCCATGCAGCGCATGATGGACGAGACCGAGCGGCGGCGCGAGATCCAGCTGGCCTACAACAAGGAACACGGCATCACGCCGCGCACCGTGCGCAAGAACCGCGACCAGATCCTGCAAGGCACCTCCATCGCCGACGAGAAGCGCGAGGACCGCGGGCCGCAGAGCACCGTCTACAGCCAGACCGCCAACGCTCCCACCGTCGTTGCCGACCCGCTGGTGAAGTACCTCACCGACGACCAGAAGCGCGACCTCATCGAGCAGCTGACCAAGGAGATGATGGAGGCCGCGCAGAACCTCGAATACGAACGCGCCGCCGAACTCCGCGACAGCATCGCGCAGATTCAGGGGCAGCTGGAATAGTTTAGGAGTGCAAGCCTACGTTCCATCGCTGATCTTTCTGCCACTCAACCCGCGAAGACGATTTCTATGATCGAAGAAGATGGGTCTATCAAAGTATCCACGCTTCAGGAAATAGAGATTCGTCACCACAACTAGCCCGACAAAGCTACACCCGACGATAATGAGGCCACTTGGGAACTCAGGAAGGCTCCTTTCCAGCTTTCGGATGACCACATAGATAGAGAAAAGGCCAAGCGTACCCAATTGGGTAGCGCAGGCCCCAACGAGAGTTGCAAAGAAAAAGCGTCCCCATCGCCGCCAGCGCTGTGGAGTTGATGAACTAGAGTTGGCTTCCATTACTGAATGCTCCTGAATGAGTCGGCAAAATAGTAGCTTCATACGATCTTTGCCAAGTTTGCCCTTGAACCTGACGCGACGTGAGGGCCTATTGTAGCGGCGATTCACACATTGAGGACGCGATCATGCTGAAGGTAGGCGCACTGGCTAAACGCACCCGGCTCACCGTACGGACGCTGCATCACTACGAGGTCATCGGCCTGCTGGTGCCGGGGCGTACGCCGAGTGGGCACCGCGTGTACGATCAGGCGGCGGTCGAGCGGCTGCACCAGATCGTGGCACTGCGGCAACTCGGCTTCGGACTCGACGCCATCCGCGACAGCCTGAACGATCCCGCGTTGGCCTTGCCCGACGTGCTGGAGCGGCAGCTTGCGCACGTTCGCGCCGAGCAGACGCGAGCGGCACAGCTAGCGCATCGGCTAGAGAGATTGCTCGTGCAGGTCCGCCAGCAGCAGCCCCTCGCCCTCGATGACGTTCTACACACGATAGAGGCTACCGTCATGTACGAGAAGTATTACACGCCCGAACAACTCGCCGATTTGAAGGCCCGCGCCGACGCGCTCGGCCCCGAAGGCATGCAGCAAGCCCAGCAGGACTGGGCTGATCTCATCGCCGAGGTGCAAGTCGCCATGGACGAAGGCATCGACCCCTCGTCGGAGCGGGCACTTGCCCTCGGCCAGCGCTGGAACGCGCTCATCGAAGCCTTCACCGGTGGCAACGCCGGCATCCGCCAGTCGCTGGCGAATATGTATCAGCAGGAGGGCACCGCATCCGCCAGTCAAGGCGCCGTCGATCCGGCCATGATGCAGTGGCTACAGCCTGCGATGGAGGCGGCCTCGTCAGACAAATAAGTCTGTCGGCTCTGTCAAGCAAACAGCTTGGCTAACGGTAGTGCGAAGCCCGGCAGCATCGGCGAGGTGAGCACATCGCCCGCCGTAGCTATGAGCACAGCGGCCTCCACATAGCCGTCATCGGTGAGGCGATAGATGCGCACGGTGTCGGCCTCCGGGTCCACGATCCAGTATTCCTCCACGCCAAACATCTCGTACAGTTTGCGCTTGCGCCCCTCGTCATAGCCACGATTACTGGGCGAGAGTATTTCAACGACTAGGTCGGGCGCACCTGCAAGCCCACGGTCGCTGATGAGGCCTGATTTTGCCTGCGAGATGAACACAATGTCAGGTTGCACCACGATGTCGTCGGCCAGAATGACATCTAATGGGGCAGTCGCTACTTCGCCAATGGGATGGTCCGTCAGGTAGCCAAAGAGCGTTCCAGAGAGCCGCATCTGAAAGCGCTGATGCCAGAAGCTGGGGGCGGGCGACATGAACAGGTCTCCATCGATGATTTCGTAGCGCTTGCCATCGTCGGGCAGGCCACGGTAGTCCTCATAAGTGAGGCGTGCAGGTGCAAGTTTTTCTGTCGTCATCACGGACCTCAAAAGATCTAGGCAAACAGCTTTTCAAGTGGTAGCACAAACCCGGGTAGCATCGGCGAGGTGAGCACATCGCCCGCTGCTGCCGTGAGCACAATGGCTTCCACGTACCCGTGATCGGTGAGGCGGTAGACGCGCACGGTGTCGGCCTCTGAGTCTACCATCCAGTACTCTTCAACCCCGTGTTTCTCGTACAAGCCACGCTTGACCACCTCGTCGCGACGTCGGTTGCTGGGTGAGAGCACCTCGACAACCAGATCGGGCGCCCCCTCCAGGCCACGCTTGGCGATGAGGTGTGACTTCGCCTGCGAGATAAACACAAGGTCGGGCTGGACGATGTTCTCGTCATCTAGAATGACATCCAAGGGAGATCCGACCACTTCTCCCATCGGGTGTTCGCCCAGATAACGGCCAAGGGCAATCATAAGACGCGCTACAAAGCGCTGATGCCAGAAGCTGGGAGCGGGCGACATAAACAGGTCTCCATCGATGATTTCGTAGCGCTTGCCATCTTCGGGCAACGCGCAGTAATCCTCGTACGTGAGGCGGATGGGCGTGAGCTTTTCAATCGTCATGGCGGGTCCTCGTGCTCGTGGCACCTCCAATCAAACGCGTCTGCCG
>JBCDJT010000016.1:0-57265 GCA_038747545.1 Bacteroidota bacterium | reverse complement strand
GCAGAACTGGCTCAAGGTGAACCGAGAGGCGTAGCCCTACCAGTTCTGCACGATGAGGGTGAGGCGGAAGTCGCGGTCCTCTACCTGGACCGGGTTGCTAAAGAACGGGACGACGAGGCTGCTGTCGTTGACGGGCAGCTCACCCGAGTCGTAGCTGCGGATGCCTACATCGTCGCGGCCGTTGAACGAGTAGGCTAGCTCATTGCCGCTGGACGTGAGCACGTTTTCGAGCTCATAGCGGCGCAGCGTGATGCCGTTGGCATCGTGCAGCGTCACCACGCGGAACTGCTCGTCGCGGCGCACGCGGATGGTAGTAGGTGTCGTGCCTTTGTAGCGCCCATCCACAAAGACGTTGGCCGAGAACGGACTCCGCGCATCGACGAGATATTTCTGGCCAATCTCACGGGGGTCATCTTTGGGTGCGACCAACAACGCACACCCGCCCAGGATGGTGACAGCAGCTACCGTGGCGACGCCTACTCGTATCCGATGCATGATTAAGCCCTCTTTTTGCTGGAGTGGACAGCTACGATGGAGTTCATTGTAATTAGTTTCAGACCACTTTGTGAACATCTTGGCCCGGCCACACCAGGCCAACTTGCACATCCATCACGTTGGTATGCGTGGGGCCGATGCGCAGTAGGCCGCCCACGCGCTCGAAGAAGGTGAAGGCGTCATTGTCGCTGAGGAACGCTGCGGCGTCGAGGCCAAGGTGGCGGGCACGGGAACAGGTGTCTGGCGATGCGATGGCACCTGCAGCAGGCGTGGGGCCGTCGATGCCGTCGGTGCCGCCGCTGAGGAGCATGCATGGGTGCGCGGCGCCATCCAACGCCAGCGCCGCTGCCAGCGCCAGCTCCTGGTTTCGACCACCGCGCCCCGCCCCGCGGACGTGTACAGTCGTCTCGCCGCCCCACAAGTAGCACGTCGGCTGGCGCACGTGCTGGCTTAACAGCTGGTGGGCCTGCTCGCTGCCGACTTGCTGGGCGACGCCACTGACGGCGTGGCTGAGCACGGTGGTCTGGTATCCTAGCGTCTTGGCGCGCTCGCGTGCCGCGGCCAGCGCCATGCGGTTCGTGCCAATGAGGTGCGTCTGCGTACGCGGCAGGGCTGCGTTGGGCGTATCGCCGAGATGATCGGCAATACCGGATTCAACGTGCTGCCACACGGCGTCAGGAACGTCGCCCTGATTGGGCATGGTGCGGAGGATGCGGCGCGCGTCGGCGTAGGTGGTGGGGTCGGGCACGGTGGGGCCGCTGGCGATGGCGGTGAGGTCGTCGCCGATCACGTCGGAGAGCACCAGCGCGCGTACCTCGGCGGGCGCAGCAGCCTGTGCCAAGCGCCCGCCCTTGATGCGCGATAGGTGCTTGCGGACGGCGTTGATGGCGTGGATGGGCACGTTGCCATGCAGCAGCGCGCGGTTCGTCTGCTGCACGTCATGGAGCGTGAGGCCAGCGGCGGGGGCGGTCCACAGGGCTGAGCCACCACCCGAGAGCAGCACCAGCACCAAGTCTGCTTCGGTGGCCGACCCGGCGAGCGCCAGCGCATGTGTGGCGGCCTCAACGCTACCTGCTTGCGGCACGGGGTGCCCTCCGCCTACCAGCGCCACGCCATCAGTTCGCGGTGCACTGGCGAGGTAAGCCGTGGGCACGACGGCGACGCCCGTATCGATGCGGCGGCCTATCTGAGCGTGCAGCGCCGCCACCATCGCCGCGCTGGCCTTCCCAGCCGCCAGCACGATCACACGCTCGTACTGATCGAGCGGCCGCGATAGCGTCGATGCCCAATCGAAAGCGTCGAACAAGCGCGCTGGGCGCACGCGATCCACGGCGGCGGCGAAGATGGACTGGGCATCGGCAGCCAAGCGGTCAGGCGTCATGCGGCACCTCGCGTCCGGCTGTGCAGCACTGGCACGTGCGGCCTAAGCTCTTCGTCATGGCGAACGGAGTCTGGGCGAACGGACCGGGAGGCGAGGCGTTGGCGCATGGCGCGATGGGTTGGTCTGTGCAGTACGCCGCAGTATAGCCATCACGGTTGTCCCGTTCACCCTTGCCGTCGTCTTCCATGCGCCTACTGCGTTGGCTCTGGCCTGGCGTGCTGCTGGCCTTTCTAGCCGCCACCCCCTCGCTGCCCGACTACCCACAGGGCTACTTCCGCTCGCCGCTCGGCATCCCGCTCTACATGGCGGGTAACTTCGCAGAGATGCGGTCGAACCACTTCCACGGGGGCGTCGATTTCAAGACCAATGGGCGCGAGGGCTACCGCATCTACGCCGCCGCCGAGGGCTACGTCTCCCGCGTGGCGGTGTCGCCGTCGGGGTTTGGCAACGCCATCTACCTGGCGCATCCGAACGGCTACACGACGGTTTATGCCCACCTCAACCGCTTCGCCGAACCCATACAGGACTACGTGCGCAGCGTCCAGCATGAGCGGCAGGCGTTTCGCGTCAACCTCTACCTAGAGCCCGGGCAGTTCCCCGTGGCCAAGGGCGACGTGATCGCCATCTCAGGCAACTCCGGCAGCTCGACGGCGCCGCATTTGCACTTCGAGGTCCGCGACACGCCTACGCAAGAGCCGATCAACCCTGAGCTCTTCGGCTTCGACATCCAGGATACGACGCCGCCGCGGATCTACGCCATGCGCGTCTACGCCGCCGACGCCAGCAGCTTTGCCCGGATCGTCTGGTCCGATGGCCGGGCGCCTACTGTTGTTAGCCGCCATGAGCCCGCCACCATCAACGTCAGCGGGGCAGACGGGCTGTTCCGCCTGGACAGCGTACGCCGTATCGAAGGAGCCGGGCGCCTCGGGTTCGCCGTCCGCACCCACGACTTCCACGACGGCTCCTCCAACATACTCGGACCCATGACCATCCGGCTGGATGTAGACGGCGAGCGGCTGTTCGAGTCGACGAAGGAGCGGTTCAGCTTCGACGAGACGCGGCAGCTCAACGCGCATGTGGATTACGCGGTGCGGCACCACACGCGCCGCTGGTTCGAGCGCAGCCACCTGCTTCCCGGCAACCAGCTGCGGATGTATGACACGCGCGAGGGCGGCTTCCTGAACGTAGCCGACGGCTTCAGCCACGCCATGCGCTACCACATCGAGGATGTGCAAGGCAACACGGCCACGCTCCGCTTCTCGGTAGACGCGACCGCAGAGCGCCCGGCGCTGCCAGGTACACCTGCACACGAGCAGATCCTACCCTACAACCGCCCGTCGGCGTTCCGTACCGATGAGGTCGTGGTGGCCTTGCCCGATGGCGCGCTGTACGAGGACCTGTGGTTTGACTACGAGCGCGAGGTTAGTCCCAGCACGTCGCTCTACTCGCCCGTCCACCACATCCACCGGCCGGATGCGCCGCTCCAGAAAGCGATGAGCGTGTCGCTCGCTGCTCCAGCGCTGCCAGCGACCTTGCACAGCAAAGCGCTCATCGCGTCCGTCAACGACCGGGGGGAGCCGCGCGGCTCCATCGGGGGCACCTACGCGGACGGCTTCGTGCATGCCCGCACCCGCAGCTTCGGCGCGTACGCCGTCGCCACGGACACCACGCCGCCCAGCATCGCCCTGCTCAACCGTCCCGCCAACGTCGACTTCCGAGGCCGCGAATCCATCAGCTTCACCATCAAGGACGACCTCGCTGGCATCGACCGTTACGACGGCTTTGTGGATGGGCAGTGGGTGCTTTTCGCCCACGACGCCAAGCGCAGCCGCATCACGTATACCTTCGACGACCGCTCGCCGCCCGGCACGCGCACCCTGGAGCTCACCGTGGTCGACAACGTGGGCAACACCGCTACCGAAACGATCCGCTTTACCCGCTGAGCAGGCGCGGCGAGGGTTTACGACGGCTGCGGTTTCGCCGATACGTTCCGTATGGCATCCTTAGTCCGGTAGTGGCCGCCCTGCATGACGTATCATGACCTCAAATCTCACATCGACAGCTTGCTAGAGCTGACGGGTCCCCAGAGCGCGCTGGTCAAGTTTCTGTTCATCATCACGCGCGGCTTTGAGCGGATCACCGTGTCGATGACGGAGAGCCTGTTTCTGCAGTCACGCACGATCTATGGCCGCAACCACGTGGACCTCCGCGACGAACTGCTCGCCTTGCGCAAGCAAGCCGACGCCTTCCCCATCGGCCGCATCTTTCACGAGGTCCATGACTTGCGCGACCGCATCGATTTTATCCAGCAGTCGCTCGGCGAGGATCACCTCGAGGTGCTTGGCAGCCTGCGGGAAGAGCTGGGGTACTTCTATTCTTCGTATGAGACCTTCATGCGGGGTACGAATCCCGACGACTTCAGCATGGTGCTCTTGCGCGGTCGGCTCGTGTACGAGCACATCGCGAGCATGCGCCGTTGCCTGCGCACCATGCGTAGCTTCTTCGCGTTTACGCCTGTGGTACGCGGCAGCGAACGCTCCTTCACCGTTATCGCCGAATACGAAGGCCCGTTCCACCTTCTCCCACAAAAACTGCACAGCCTCCAGACCGCGTACGAGGAGCTGTGCAGCCTGCTAGATATTGGCGTCTCGGCTTTTCCCTTGCGGCTGCAAAAGATGGAAGCACCGCCCTTGTGGATCTCTGGTGTGGGGCATGGGCACGTAACGGCGCTGCTGGTGAAGACCCTTGAGCGCTTCACCGACCACTGGTTTCGGCACTTCACCGGTAGCGGCAAGACCATCCTCCCCTCAGACCGCGTCATCAACACCCAGATGCTGATTGACCTGGCCAGCGAGTTGGAGCGGCGAGGGTACAGCCAGATTGCACAGGACCAGGGCCTGCTTAAACCAACAGCGCTCCGCCTGATTCAAAGCTACCTCACGTTCCTGACGTGTGTGCCCAAGGTGGTCCTCAACGACACCACGCTGTCGGTCCACCCTGCGGCGCAGCAGCAATACCTCGAGGAAAGCGCGGCCTTCCAGGACGACTTCAAGCACCTGATGCTTCCTCCAGCTTCAGGACCTGTGGCGCAGGCGGCGTGACGGCTGCCAGCGTGTTTTCGGCTGAACGTTGCGTTCCTCGTGGCGTATTGCCCGCCGCTCTCTGGTCCCTTGCGCTTACACCATGCCCACTCCTCCATTGCTTTTCGTCGGAATTGATGCAGGCGGCACCAAGACAACGGTCTATGCCGCCACCGCCGATGGCCAGACGCACATCGAGAGCCGGGGGGGTCCGGCAAACCTGCGGGTGCAAGGCGTCACGAGCGCTTATGCCACCATCACGGCGCTTGTGGATGAGGTGCAAGACACGCTCGACCTGCCGCTCGGTGGCCTCTGCGTGGGCGCCGCAGGCGCAGGCGATGCCTCGCTACGCGCCCAGCTGCATCAACAGCTGCAGTACTGGTCGGATGTCCCGCTCACCGTGACTACGGATGCCGACATTGCTCTACACGCAGCCCTAGGCACAGCCCCAGGCTATCTCATTATCGCAGGCACTGGGTCGATTGTCTACGGCCGCGCGGCCGACGGCGCCATCCACCGTGCAGGCGGATGGGGACGCGTGCTTGGCGACGACGGGAGCGGTACGGCGTTGGGTCGGGCGGTGCTGCGGGCCGTGGCGGCAGCGTTTGACGGCGGCCCGGCCACGATGCTCACTGCGCTGGTGCAGCGGCGCCACCCTGCCCACCAGCTCGCCGATGTGCTCAACATTGCCTTTTCCACACCATCGCTCGCGGTCTTTGCCCCGCTCGCCTTCGAGGCTGCCGAGGCCCGAGATGCCGTAGCCGTGGCGCTCATCAGCGACGCTGCCGCGCAACTCGCGATGCATGTGCTGCGGCTGGCCCATGCACAGCCCGCCATCCCGCGTCGCGTTTTCCTGACGGGCGGTGTCATGCAGCAGCCCCCATTCCGCCATGCGTTGCACGATGCACTGACCGCCGCAGTGTCAGGCTGGCGACTGACGCTTGCCGCCACCGCGCCCCATCGCGGCGCCTGGGCCATCGCCGCCGCCAGCGCTGCATCGCCTCCGGCTTGACAACCTGTTGGAGATTCCGTCTCTTGCCCCATCTCTCCATCGCTGGCCTCACGCATGCCTCCTCCAGTCCCCTTCCGCAGACGCCTGCCCTTCCTGATCGCGACGCTGCTCTTCGTCCTCTCGGCTGGCGATGCCTTCAGCCAAGGGCGTGTTGCCGTGGGCTTACTCAGCGTGGTCGTCGGTGCGCTCAACTTGGGTGCCGCACGCGGCCGTACGCACCTGACGCGATACAACGAGCTAGGGCTCTTCCTGGGCGATGCCGCTGTCGCACTCATCACAGGGCTGCTGGCATGGCAGGACGGAGCGCAAGGCGTGCATTACGTATGGTTCGTTGCCAGCGCGGCCTACTTCATCGCCGCTGGCGTGCGCTATAGCAAGCACGGCCCCGATGCCTCATGACACCGCACGGGCGGGCAACCGATCGACATCGATGAAGCCGTCGTAATACGTCTTTTGGAGGTCTAGGCCTTGCGCACGCACGAGGTCGACTACGTCGCGCCCCGTCACCACTTGCTCCGGCGGGCACGCCCCGCCGCTGCCCGTCGCTCGCTTGCTGGCGACCAGATGCACGATGGCAGCCGTTGGGATGCTGATGACACGCCGGATCGCCATGTCGTCGTGGCTGGTGGCCGTGTCGATGAGTTCATAAACGAGCGACTTCTGCTCCCCGTCGCGGAGGCCGTGTACGACGATGCGCAGCAGCGCGGCATCTTCAAAGTGCCCACCCAGGCGCTTACGCATGCGCCGCACCAGCACATCGCGATAGGTCAGGTGCGTACGCACGTCGATGCTACGGTCTTCGCCGAGACCGAGGCCGAGCAAGAACTGCATCTGGCTGGCGTGGCCAGGCCACCGGATGGTTTTGTGATCAAGCGTGCGGACGTGTCCGAGCAGTTGCTCGGTGAGCGTGGCCATGCCGCCCGCGGTGCTGAACGCCTCTAGCTCGCCGTACGGCTCGTCAAAATAGATAGGCTCCACATCGGTAAGCGGCTCCACCGTCACAATCTCGCCGTCGGTGATGCGCTGTGCGGGGCGCGTATAATCGCTGATTACCTTCTCCGCCGACCAGGACAGCCGGAAGTTGAAGGGCGGCTCGGGGTCCTGCGGCACCACGCCCACGCGGATGAACGCCGCCTCCACGCTGTCGAACCGGCTGATCGCATGCAGGCACAGCACGTTCGTAAAGCCGGGGGCCAGCCCGCAGTTTGGCACCAGCCACACGCCTTTCTGCTTCGCCGCCTCGTGCATGGCCAAGATGCGGCCCAACGTGTCTTCGTCGCCGCCGAGGTCGCAGTAGTGCAGGCCCGCGTTCAAGCAGATCTCCGCGATTACGTCTCGCACCGACGCAGGCAAACAGTTGACCACGCAGTCGCTGCCCTGGATGATAGGCTCTACCAAGCGTTGGTCGCGGGCATCGATCTGGAACGAGCGGAGCTTGGGGTTGCGCACGCGGTCGTGCAGGTCTTGCAAGGCCCGCGCCCCAGCATCGCACACCTGAATCAGCTCAATCTCATCGTAGCGGCTAAGCTGCTCAGCCACCGCCGATCCGATCTCTCCTGCTCCAATCACCGTTATTTTCATTACGCCGTGTGCTTGCTCATGGGGATGCTCTGCCGAAGATACGCTGCCTTCGGGCCGCGTGCAGCCGGGCCTGTGTTAAACTGCCGTAGCGGAGCCGTCACTGATGCGTCGCACGGCTAGCGTAGCCAGGGCAATCAGCCCCATCAGCAGCACGCTGTAGGCCGCCGCTGAGCCGAAGTTGTACAGCCGCAGCTGCGCCAAGATTTCCACGCTGATCGGGCGGTTACCGACGATGTATAGCATGATTGACGACACGAACTCGCCCAAGGCGGTCACGAAAGTGAGCAGCGTCCCCGCCAGCACGCCGGGGCCGATAATCGGCAGCACCACGCGGCTGAACGTGCGCCAGAACGTAGCGCCGAGGTCAGACGACGCCTCGGCCAGGTGATCGTCGAAGTTCTCCAGCGCCGCCATCGTGGCCCGCACGACGAGCGGGATGTGGCGGATGAAGTAGGCCAGCGGTACCATCCAGAACGTGCCCACCAGTACCTGCCCCGCCGTGAGCGGCGACGGCGTGTTGAAGGTGACGATCAGGTTGACGGCGATGACGGTACCCGGGATCGCAAACGGTAGCACCGCCAGCACACGCGCCACGTTCCGCCCAATGCCGTGCCCCTTGGTGATGTACAACGCTGCAATGAGCCCGAAGATCACGTTGGCCACAGTCGCCAGGGTGGCCATCTGCAAGCTGTTCAGGATGGGCGCCAGCACATCGGGGTCGGCGAAGAGGGCGACGTAGTTGTACACCGTGTAGCGCTCGGGCAAGAGCTGGTACGTCCAGCTCCCCTCCTCGGCGAATGAGATGAGCACGATGGTTAGCACCGGCAGCAGCAAGAACACGACCAGCCCGATGGCCCCAGCGAGCGCGGCGATGCGCAGCCCCGTAGAGCGTATCGGTTGCGGCGGCGGGGTGCTGCCCTTGGTGGCGCGGCCACCCTGCTGGCGCCAGCCGCTCGCCTCCAGCATCAGCAGGAACACGAGGCAGATGAACGTCAGCAGCGTGGAGACGGTGGCGGAAAGCTCAAGGTTGCCGTTGGTCTTGTAGTTGTAAATCTGCAGCGTCATGAACTGCTCGGTTCCGGCAAACAGCAGCGGCGCGGTGAACGACGCCATCGAGATCATAAACACCAGCAGCGCCGCGCTGACGAGTGCCGGGCGCAGCAGCGGCAGGATCACGCGGTAGAACGTCGTCCACCCGCTCGCGCCCATCCCCGCCGACGCCTCCAGCAGGCTCCGGTCGATGCCGCGCAGCGCGGCCGTGACGAACAGGTAAAAGTACACGTACATCGTGTAGACGTGGACGAGCCAGACCGCCCACAAGCCGTCGAAGGCGAAGGGGACCTCGTCCAAGCCGAAGAGCAGCTGCAGCCCACGCGGCAGGATGCCGCTCTCGCCGTACAAGAAGAGGAACGCCAGCACGCCCACCAGCGGCGGCAGGGCGAGCGGCATCACGGCCAGCGCCATCAGGAAGCGCCGCATCGGCATCGCGACGCGGTAAAACAGAAACGCCAGGCCCGTGCCCAGGATGCCCGCGCCGAGGACCGAGTATAGCGCGATCGACACGGAGTTGATGAGTGCCCGCACGTTCGCCGAGCGCCACGAGCTGAACACCTCACCGATCTGCTCTGCACCCAGGCCCATGATAAACACGCGCAGGCTGGGGTACAGCACATACGCTAGCAGCACCAGGAGCGTGGGGATGGCTAAGCCAAGGGAGAGACGACGCGAGAGCACGGTTCCGGCGGGCGACAGAATAAAGCAGATGCAGAAGGTGCGCACCTGAGGCACGCAGCGCAAACGAAGAAGCCTAGCAGGGCCACTCCAGCCTATCAAGCGTCTCGCCTCAAGACAGCCCGGGCGCATCCCAAAACGATACCATGGTGCCGAGGCGTAGCAGGCCGCTGGTGTTCGTCGAAGGAATCGTAGCGTTCGTCGAAAGCAGGGGCTTCAACTCAGAATGCAAGGGCACGCGGAACGCCGTTTGGGCACGTGCAGCGCAAATCCCCGGTCTCGATCCCAGACTCCCGCTTTCTGATGCAAACCTCTTCAAATCAACGAAGATGGGCACGTTGGTTTACGCTAGCCCTGTTCACCTTCTGCCTCGCCCCGCTCGCACACGCGCAGGTCGTCCGCAACTTCACGCCGCGCTTCAGCACCAACGCCAACGGCAACATCACGTTTGTGGCCAACGCGCTGACGACGTGCCAGAGCAGCGCCAACGGCTGTACAGCAGCACAGAATGCGACAGCGAGCCTCGGCCAAAGCCAGAACAACGACTTCAACATCATCAACATCGATGTGGATGGCGTAGGCGGTACGTTTAACTCGTCGTCGAGCCAGCTCAACCTGCCTGCCTCGGCCAACGTGGTGTGGGCGGGGCTGTACTGGAGCGCCGGCATCGACGGACTCACGAGCGGGCAGATCGCCGACCGCTACGACATCCTCTTTGACACGCCGGCCACTCCAGGCTTCAGCTACCAGACGATCTCGGCCACGCAGGAAGACGACGACGGCTACAGCTACTTGGGCTTCGCAGAGGTCACCTCGTTGGTGCAGGCCGCGGGCAACGGCGCCTACACGGTTGCCAACGTGCAGGTAGACACTGGGGACCGCAACCGCTTCGCGGGCTGGACGCTGATCGTCGTGTTCGAGGACCCGAACGAGCCGCTGCGCAACCTGACCGTCTTCGACGGCTCCGCGCAGGTCAGCAGCAATACGCCCACCACCAGCTTCACCGCCGACGGCTTCACCACGCCCTTCACCGGCAGCTTCGACACGTTTCTCGGCGTCGTGGCTACCGATGGCGACCTCGGCTTCACGGGCGACCGCTTTGTAGCCAATGGGACCGACTTGCAGGACATCCGGGGCACGACCAACGACTTCTTCAACAGCAGCATCACGCTCCCTGGCAGCAGCAGCCCCAACCAGTTCAACAACAACCGCAACCCGGCCTTCAACAACACGCTGGGCTATGACGCCGATATCCTCGAACTGCCGAGCAGCATCGTCAGCAACGGCGACACGTCGGTCGACTTTGAGGTGACTACGGGCGGCGAGAGCATCTCGCTCCACGCCGTGACCTTCGCCATCGACATCTACCGCCCCCTGGTGACCGTCGACAAGCAGGTGACCGACCTCAACGGCGGGCAAGCTGAGGCAGGCGACATCCTGGAGTACGACATCGTGGTGACGAACACGGGTGTGGACGACGCCATCGACATGGTGCTCACCGATGCCATCCCGGCCAACACGACGTACGTACCGAACTCGCTGATCGTCTCGGCCGGACCGAACGTGGGCGCCAAGAGCGATGCCGCGGACGGCGACCAAGCCGAATATGACGCGGGCGCCGACGCCGTGACCTTCCGCATCGGCACGGGCGCGGATGCCACCGACGGCGGCACGCTCGTGCAGACCGCCACCACTACCGTCACCTTCCGCGTGCAGATCGACAACGGCGTGGCGGACGGGACGACGGTCTTCAACCGCGCCGTGGTCAACTACGTGGAAGACACGCTGGGCGGACGCGATGTGTCCACGGGCGATGTCACCACGGCGGTCGTAGGCGTAGGCACCGACCTGACGATTGCCAAGCAGGATGATGTGGACCCGGTCTTTGCGGGCCAGAACGTGACGTACACACTCGACGTGAGCAACGACGGCCCGGAAGACGCCGCCGACGTACTGGTGAGCGACGTGTTGCCGCTGGGCACCACCTTCGTCTCCGCCACCGCGCCCAGCGGATGGACCACGACCGATCCCGGCGTAGGCAACAACGGCACCGTCCGCTTCGCGCGCAGCACCTTTGCCAACGGTGCCTCGGCGCAGTTCACCGTCACCGTGCAGGTCGATGGCAACCTTGCTGACGGCACCGTGCTGAACAACACGGCCACCATCGCCTCGACGACACCCGATGTGAACACGGGCAACAACGACGCCGACGAGCAGACGACGGTACAACAGTTCGCCGACCTGTCGCTAACCAAGTCGGTGAGCCCGGCTTCGGTGAACGTAGGCGGTACGGCGACCTTCACCATCAACGTCACGAACGACGGCCCCGCCGACGCGACGGGCGTGATCGTGGAAGACGCCCTGCCGGCTGGCGTCACGTTCGTCAGCGCCAACTCGCTTGACTACAACGAGACGAACGAGCTGTGGAGCATCGGCACCCTTGCCAGCGGCGCCACGGCCTCGCTTGACATCACCGTGACCGTAGACCAAGCCGGCGCGCTGTCGAACGTCGCCGAAGTCATCGCCTCGGATCAGCCCGACCCCGACTCCAGCCCGAACAACAGCAACCCGAACGAGGACGACCAAGCCAGCGCCACGGTGACCGGCCAGCAGGCCGACCTCTCGCTCCAGAAGATTGTCGACAATACGACGCCGACGGTGGGCGACAACGTGACGTTCACGCTGACGCTGCTCAACGACGGGCCCAGCACCGCCACGGGCGTCGAGGTGACCGACCAACTGCCCTCCGGCCTCGCCTTCGTCAGCGCCAACCCATCCAACGCGTATGATGACAACTCGGGCGTGTGGACCGTCGGCAGCGTAGCCGCAGGCACCCAAGCCGTGCTCGAACTCGTCGCCGAAGTGACCGTCGCCAACACGCAGCTTTCCAACGGCGCGCAGGTCACCGCCAGCGACCAGCCGGATCCCGACTCGACGCCCGGCAACAACGACCCCGGCGAAGACGACCAGACGGCGGCCACAGTGACGGGCCAAGTCATCGACCTTGAGCTCGAGAAGACGGTCATGCCCACGCCCATCCGCGTCGGCGAGACGACCACGTACACGATCAAGGTGCGCAACAACGGCACGATCGACGCGACGGGCGTTGAGGTGACCGACGTGCTGCCCAGCGGCCTCACGCTCATCAGCAGCATGACACCGGACGGGAGCTATGCGGCTGGCCTGTGGACCGTGGGCACCATCTCGCCGAACGACGAGGCGATGCTGATGCTGGAGGTGCGCGCCGACCAAGCGGGCACGTTCGTCAACAGCGCTGAAGTGAGCGCGGCCAACGAGCCCGATGCCAACTCGACGCCGGGCAACAACGTACCGAGCGAAGACGACCAGGACAGCGCCACCTTCGACGCCACGCCCCTCGCCGACCTCTCGCTGACCAAGGTGGTCGATAACCCCGCGCAGGTCGTCGGGCAGAACGTGACGTTCACCGTGACGGTCACCAACGATGGCCCGAGCGACGCCACAGGCATCGAGATCACCGATGCGCTGCCCGTCGGCTTGGACTTCGTCAGCAGCAACCCATCGGCAGGCACCTTCGCCAACGACGTGTGGAGCATTGCCACGCTCGCCAGCGGCGCCAGCGCCACGCTCAACATCGTGGCGACCGTCACGGGGGATGGGCCGTTCGTCAACACGGCTGAACTGACGGCGGTGAATGAAGAAGACCCCGACTCCACGCCGAACAACGGCGACCTGAGCGAAGACGACCTCGCCTCGGCATCGGTGGGCGGCACGCGTGCCGACCTGTCGCTGACCAAGACGGCCAGCGCGCCCGACGTCAACGTGGGCAGCGCGGTGACCTTCACCCTCGAAGTGACCAACAGCGGCTCGGCGGATGCCACGGGCGTAGAAGTGACCGACCAGCTGCCGCAAGGCTTGACGTTCGTCAGCGCCAACCCGGCCAATGCCTACGACGCCAACTCCGGCCTTTGGACGGTGGGCAACGTAGCCATCAATGCGACGGAGACGCTGGAGATCGTGGCGACGGTGACGGGCGCAGGGCCGTTCGTCAACAGCGCCGAAGTGACCGCGCAGGATCAGCCCGATGTGGACAGCGCGCCGAACAACAACGACCCGCAGGAGGACGACCAGGACACGGCGACCGTGAGCGGCATCGAAGCCGACCTGGCGCTGACGAAGGTCGCCGACCCGATGACGGGCATCAACGTGGGCGACCTCGTGAGCTTCATCATCACGGTCACCAACAACGGCAGCAGCGACGCCACGGGCGTCGAGGTCACCGACCAGCTGCCGCCGAGCGTCGAGTTCGTCGCCGCCAACGCAACGTCGGGCATCTTCGACGACGTCTCCGGCCTCTGGACCATCGGCAGCATCCCCGCGGGCGAAGCCCCGACGCTGACCATCGTCGTCAAGATCCTGACGCAAGGCACGATCAGCAACACCGCTGAGGTGAGCGCTTCGGACCAGCCCGACCCGAACTCCACGCCAGGCAACAACGACCCGAACGAGGACGACCAGGACACCGCGACCATCGGCGCCACGGGCGTTGCCGACCTCTCGCTGGACAAAGTTGTGGACAACCCAATGCCAGACGAAGGCGACATCGTGACGTTCAGCGTGACGGTGACCAACGATGGCCCCAACGGCGCCAGCGGCGTGGTCGTGGACGACGTCTTGCCCGTAGGTCTTGAGTTCCAGGCCTTCGTGCAGCAGCCCGGCGGTGCCACGTACGACGCCAACACGCGGACGATCACATGGACCGTACGCGACTTCGGCTTCCCCGGATGCCCGTCGGCTACGTGCTTCCCAACGACCTACACGCTGATCTACACGGCGCTCGTCGACACCGACCAGCCGGTGGAGAACTTCGCCGAAGTCGTGGCAAGCGACCAGAACGACCCCGACTCCACGCCGGGCGACGGGATGGGCGATGACAGCGACAGCGCAGCCGTAACGCCCAACGACTCGTCGGGCGGTGGCGGTGGTGGCGTCGAGTCGGACGGCAACATGGCGTCGAAGCTCGCGCAGCGCCTCTTCCACCGCCGTGCCGACGCCCAGCAGCGTCGCGCCCTCCGTGCCGAAGCCGCGCCCTCGCCGCTGATCGTCGGCCAGAGCAGCGCCGCGTTTGCCACGGCGTCCAAGTCGGGCAGCGCAGCGCTCAACCTCGCAGACTATGTGCCCGCGAGCGGCCCGCAGCAGTCGGCCGCCGTCATCACGACGCCGACGGACCTGCTCGGCATCACGAATGCCAGTAGCGTATTCGCCGCCGACTACCTCCGCCCCGACGGACGACGCCTCGGCGCCATCTTCGGCACCACCACGCCCGAAGGCTCGCTGTACGATCACACCAAAAACACCTGTGATCGCCTCGCCGGCGGACGCCTCGACGACGTACGGCTCATCGATGTCGACGGACGTACCTTCGTCCTCTCCAAGCTCATCCATAGCTCCGGCGAGGTCGACTACGCCGTCAGCTTCAACGCCTACCAGACTAGCAGTGGCTTCGTCATCGACAGCCGCTTCGCCCCCGACACCTACGAGGTGCCTGCCGGGACGCGCGAGGTGCTAAGCCTCCAGGTGTGGAGCGCCGCACCCGTCTTCACCGAAACCCTCGTGGCCGACGTGTTGGCCAAGCTGGATGCCGACGCCAGTGTGACCTTCCTCAACGAAGGCGCCACCGCTCCGGGCTTGCCGAGCGTGTACGTCCACAGCGGCAGCTACCAGAACGGCGTGCTGACGCTGCGCGTGGCCAACACAACGGGGCGCCCACAGGTGATCGAGCTAACGGGTTCGACGACCTCGACGGAAAGTGAAGCACAAGCCATCAGCCGCACCGACTTCGTGCGTACGCTGAGCGTGCCCGCCCCGGCAGGGGATGCGGATTCGCCTGTGGTGGACGTGACGGTGGAGACCGGTTACCTGTTCGATGCGGCGTTTGCCATCGAGGTGGACGGTGAGACGCTGGACCGCGTGTACTGGTCGGACGGCCCCTGGGGCATCAGCGCTGGCAATGCCACGATCCAGTCGTTCGAGACGTATAGCCAAGACGAGCGCACGGTAGAGCCGGGCACCTTCCAGGTCGAGCGCAGCGCCTACATCGGCGGCGCGGTGACAGACTACGCAGCGCTGTTCCGCTACCTCCGTCCGAATGCACAGCCCGTAGACCTCTCGGCCTACTCGCACATCGAGTTCACGGCCTATGGCCAGGGCACGGTGCAGTTCTTCGCCGAGAAGGCCAGCGTCGACAACGGCGACCACTACGGCGCCACCTTCCGCCTGGGCACGTCGCCCAAAGCCTTCCGCTTCGCGCTGGCTGACCTCGCCAAGATCGGCGGCACGACGGGCTTCACCGCCGAGGATGTGACCGCGCTCGTCTTCTACCTCAACGGCAACGGCCAAGCCGCGAGCAGCTTCGACTTCGTGCTCGAAGACGTGCGCTTCACGGGCGCGGCATCCTCGGTAGCCACTGAGGAGATCGAGGTGCCGGAGGCGATGACGCTGGAGCAGAACTACCCGAACCCCTTCAACCCCGTTACGACCATCGGCTTTGCGGTGCCGCGCGCGCAGCAGGTGACCCTCGCCGTGTACGACGTGCTCGGCCGTCGCGTGCAGGTGCTCGTCGATGGCGTGCTCAGCGCGGGTAGGCATGAGGCCTTGTTCGAGGCGGCTACCCTGCCCAGCGGCACGTACATCTACCGCCTAGAGACGGCAGGTCAAGCCCTCACCAAAACGCTGACGCTCATGAAGTAGCGAAGGCTTCAGGCCAAGGCATATGCAGCATCACAGGGCCCGGCTAGCGCCTTTCGCCAGCCGGGCCGATGCACAGCCAACGCTCCACGCGCTCTCATTGGCGGTACTGCCCCAGGTCTACCGTACATCCCTCATCACCTAACCACACCTTCCATGGTTGCTGCCACACGCTCGCCCTGAATCACTGCCGATGGCACACTAGACGCTTGTGCCACCCACCATGCGAGAGGTGCTTCAAAAGGCTACATCTACGCAGTTAGGTGCTTCGAAATCGCCCACTTTCACAGTACATGCTGTGAAGGATGGCGGGCTTGGAGCCGGGCCGGGTGAAACGCGGAAAAACCTGCGTTCCATTAGTCCAGGCCAGGCGCTGTCCCATACCGTCGCACCACCACATTCTGCGTTTGCCGCGTGACACCCCCGTCACGCGCGCAGCTGCCCAGCCTGCCTTGAGCATGCATAAGCCCTGAACCACCCCTGGTTGCCTTCATCCACCGCAGCCATCGTTCAACACCCGCCTCCTTATGCAACCACGACATACAGCCCGGCCCGTGCCCTATGCCTTTTCGGTGCGCGAGGTCGAGCAGCAGCCCCCAGCTTTACCGCCATCCCCCTACCTGCCGCCCGTGCCCCAGCCACGGCGCGAGCCGGACCGCCATAAACAACGCTCAGGCGGTGCCGGGCCGCTCGTCAGCCTGGTGCTGTTCTTCGTGTTTTGGATGGCGGCGGCCTGCTTCTTCCTCTTCCTCTACATGGATCGCTACATGATGTGAGCGCTCAGCTCACCTTCGCGGATCCCCCTCAGAGATTGCCCCCCGCGCGATCGCTCATTGATCGCACGCCTGGCCACATGTGTTGTGGCCTTCACCTAGACCCCCAAATGAATGCAACCCCTCGCTACATCCAGGCGAGGCTGGGCGCTGAAGCTCTTGCTGCCAGCGCTCGCCTTGCTTGTTACGCTACCGGCCTACGCGCAAGTGTCGCGCACCTTCACCCCCCGGTTCAGCACCAACGCCAACGGCAACATCACCTTCGTCGCCAATGCGCTGACGACCTGCTCGGGCGGCGGCAGTTGTACGGCGGCGCAGAACGGCGCGGTACGTCAGAATAACAGCTTCAACGGCATCAACATCGACATCGACGGGGTGGGCAGCACGTTCAACTCGTCGTCGAGCCAGCTCAACCTACCCGCTTCAGCCAACGTCCTGTGGGCAGGCCTATATTGGAGCGCGGGCGTCGATGGGCTAACGGGCACGCAAATCGCCGACCGCTACGACGTCCTGTTTGACACGCCGGCCACTCCAGGCTTCAGCTACCAGACGCTCGCCGCTACGCAGCAGGACGACGACGGCTACAGCTACATGGGCTTCGCGGAGGTCACCTCGCTGGTGCAAGCCGCGGGCAACGGCGCATACACAGTCGCCAACGTGCAGGTGGACACCGGAGACCGCAACCGCTTCGCGGGCTGGACGCTGATCGTCGTCTATGAGGACCCCAACGAGCCGCTGCGCAACCTGACGGTCTTCGATGGCTCGGCGCAGGTCAGCGGCAGCACTCCCACCACGAGCTTCACTGCCGATGGCTTCACGACGCCCTTCACGGGCAGCTTCGACACGTTCCTCGGCGTCGTCGCCACCGATGGTGACCGGGGCTTCACGGGCGACCAGTTCATCGCCAACGGGACCAACCTGCAAGATGTGCTGGGCACCACCAACGACTTCTTCAACAGCAGCATCACCCTGCCCGACGCCGGCGGCACCAACCAGTTTAACACCAACCGCAACCCGTCCTTCAACAACACGCTGGGCTACGACGCGGATGTGCTGATGCTGCCCGGCGGCATCGTCAACAACGGCGACACGTCGGTCGACTTTGAGGTGACTACGGGTGGCGAGAGCATCTCGCTCCACGCCGTGACTTTCGCTATCGACATCTTCGTCCCCAACGTGGTGCTCGACAAGCAGGTGCGCGACCTCAACGGTGGGCAGAGCGAGGTGGGCGACATCCTGGAGTACACGATCTCCGTCGCCAACACGAGCCCGGACAACGCGACCAACGTGGTGCTCACCGATCCGATTCCGGCCAACACGACGTACGTACCCAACTCGCTGGCCGTCGCCTCCGGCCCCAACATCGGCGCCAAGACGGATGCGGCAGGCGATGATCAGGCCGAGTTCGACGGGGGCAGCAACACGCTCACCTTCCGCTTGGGCACGGGTGCCGATGACACCAACGGCGGCGTCCTCGCCGAAAACGCCTTCACCACCATCACCTTCCAGGTCGAAGTCGATGGCGGCACGCCGGACGGTACCACCATCTTCAACCGCGCCGTCGTCGACTACCGCGAAGATACCCTCGGCGGCCGCGACATCTCGACAGGCGACGCGACAACCTCTATCGTAGGCGTAGGCACCGACCTCGTCGTGGAGAAATCCACCGATGTCGATCCCGTGCTCGCCGGGCAGAACATCACGTACACGATCGACGCCCGCAACGATGGCCCCGACGATGCCGATGACGTGCTCGTGAGCGACATGCTGCCGCTGGGCACCACGTTCGTCTCGGCAACGGCGCCTCCGGGCTGGACGACGACCGATCCGGGCGTAGGTAACAACGGTACCGTCCAGTTTGCGCACGCCACGCTGCCTAATGGTGCCTCGGCACAGTTCACCATCACCGTGCAGGTGGATGGCAACGTGGCCGACGGCACCGTGCTGAACAACAAGGCAATGGTCGCCTCCACTACGCCCGACGTGAACACCGGCAACAACGAAGCCACCGCGCCGACCACGGTGCAGCAGTTCGCCGACCTGTCGCTGACCAAGACCGCCACGCCGGCCGCAGTGAATGTGGGCAGCAACACCACGTTCATGATCCAGATCAACAACGCCGGCCCCGCCGACGCCACGGGCGTGGTGGCCGAAGATTTGCTGCCGGATGGGGTCACCTTCATCAGTGCCAGCTCGATGGACTACGACAGCGTCTCCGAGCGCTGGACAGTGGGGACGGTGCCCAGCGGCGGCGTAGCCACGCTGAACATCGTCGTGCGCGTCGATGACCCCGGCGCCATCGCCAACACCGCCGAGATCGTCGCCTCGGACCAGCCCGACCCGGACTCGGGCCCCAACAACGGCGACCCGACCGAAGACGACCAGAGCACGTTCACCATCACCGGCCTGCAGTCCGACCTGTCGCTGCAGAAAGTCGTCGACAACATGAGCCCGCTCCTGGGCGACGACGTCACGTTCACCCTCACCGTTTTCAACAACGGCCCTACCGACGCCACGGGCATCCAGGTGACCGACCAGCTCCCGGCGGGCCTCGACTTCGTCAGCGCCAACCCTGCGCTCGACTATGACGACAACACGGGCCTCTGGACGGTGGGCGCCGTGCCATCAGGCGGTCAGGCACAGCTCCAGATCGTGGCCGAAGTCACGGCCGCAGGCGCCACGCTGACCAACGGCGCAGAGATCACCGCGGCCGATCAGCCCGACCCCGACTCCACGCCGGGCAACAACGACCCCGGCGAAGACGACCAGACCTCGGCCTCGCTGATTGGCAACGTGATCGACCTAGCGCTCGAAAAAACGGTGTCGCCCTCCCCGATTCGCGTGGGAGAGACGACCACGTTCAGCGTCAAGGTGCGCAACAACGGCACCGTCGATGCCACGGGCGTGGTGATCACGGATGTGCTCCCTGCTGGCCTCACGCTGCTGAGCGCGTTCACGCCCAGCGGCACGTTCGCGGCCAACGTGTGGAACGCGGGCACGGTGCCGATGAACGGCGAGGTGCTGCTCACGCTCGAAGTCCGCGCCGACCAAGCGGGCACGTTTGTCAACACTGCCGAAGTCACAGCGGCGAACGAGCCGGACGCCAACTCGACGCCGGGCAACAACGTCCCCGGCGAAGACGACCAGGACAGCGCCACGTTCGAGGCCACGCCCCTCGCCGACCTCTCAGTGACGAAGGTCGTCGATGACGCCATGCCCATCGTGGGCACCGACGTGACGTTCACGGTGACCGTCACCAACGACGGCCCGAGCGACGCCACGGGCATCGAGATCGCCGACGCGCTGCCCAACGGCTTCGACTTCGTGAGCGCTACGCCCTCGGCAGGCACGTACACCGCGCCGACGTGGTCGCTGGCTTCGCTTGCCAACGGCATGAGCGAGACGCTGGAGATCGTCGCGACCGTCACGGGCGCCGGGCCGTTCACGAACACCGCCGAACTCGTGGCCGTCAACGAGGACGACCCGGACTCCAACCCGAACAACGGCGACCTCAACGAGGACGACATCGCCTCGGCGACCGTCGGCGGCTTGCAGCCGGACCTCTCGCTGATGAAAGTCGCCAGCGCACCCGGCGTGAACGTCGGCAGTGATGTCACCTTCACGCTGTCGGTGACCAACAGCGGCTCCGCGGATGCCACGGGCGTCGAGGTGACGGATCAGCTTCCGGCAGGCTTGACGTTCGTCAGCGCCAATCCTGCGCTCGCCTATGACGACGTCACGGGTGTCTGGGATGTGGGTACCGTGGCCGTCGGTGCGACGGAGACGCTGGAGATCGTCGCGACCGTCACGGGCGTTGGGCCGCTCGTCAACCGCGCCGAAGTGACGGCGCAGAACGAGCCCGATGTGGACAGCGCGCCGAACAACAACGACGCGCAAGAAGACGATCAGGCGCACGTCGCCGTCGGTGGCATCGAAGCGGATCTGGAAGTCAACAAGACCGCCACACCAAACGGTGTGCTGATGATTGGCGACCTCGTCGCCTACACCATCACGGTCACGAACAACGGCACGAGCAATGCCACAGGTGTCGAGGTGACGGACCAGCTGCCGCCTAACACGACGTTCGTCGCCGCCAACGCCACGGCGGGCGTCTACGACACAGCGACGGGCCTGTGGACCGTGGGCGATGTGCTGGTGGGCGCTCAGCCCACGCTGACCATCGTGATCCGCGTGGCCGGCCTCGGGGCGATCACCAACACGGCTGAAGTCACCGCCTCGGATCAGCCCGACCCGAACTCGACGCCTAACAACGGCGACCCGAACGAGAACGACCAGGACAGCGCCATGATCGGCGCCGTCAATGTGGCAGACCTCTCGCTCGACAAAGCCGTGAGCGACCCGATGCCGACGCAAGGCGACGTGGTCACCTTCACGGTGGAAGTCACCAACGACGGCCCCGATGCCGCCACCAACGTCACGGTGGATGACCTCCTCCCCGTCGGCCTCGACTTCCAGGGCTTTGTGCTGCAGCCGGGCAGCGCGGTCTATGCGGCAGGCACGCGGACGATCACGTGGACGCTCCCCTCGCCGCTCGCGGCCAACAGCAGCGTCATCCTGAGCTACACCGTGCAAGTCAATACGGCGATGCCTGTCGAGAACTTCGCCGAGGTCACCTTCAGCGATCAACCCGACCCCGACTCCGTGCCGGGCGACGGCATGGGCAACGATAGCGACCGCGCCGCCGTCTCGCCGATGGGCTCCACAGGTGGCGGACCGGGCGGCATCGAATCGGATGGCAACATGGCGTCGAAGCTGGCGCAGCGCCTCTTCCACCGCCGTGCCGACGCCCAGCAGCGTCGCGCCCTCCGCGAAGAAGCCTCACCCACGCCGCTGATCGTTGGCCAGAGCAGCGCCGCGTTTGCGTCGAAGTCAGGCAACGGATTGGACCTGGCGGATTACATCCCCGCCACAGGCCCGTACGAGTCTGCTGCAGTCGTCACGACGCCGGGCGACATCCTGAGCCTCACCAACGCCCGCAGCGTCTTCGCCGCCGACTACCTCCGCCCCGACGGACGACGCCTCGGCGCCATCTTCTCGACAGCCACGCCGCAAGGCACGCTGTACGATCACACCAAAAACACCTGTGATCGCCTTGCCGGCGGACGCCTCGACGACGTACGGCTCATCGACGTCGACGGACGTACCTTCGTCCTCTCCAAGCTGATCCACAGCTCCGGCGAGGTCGACTACGCCGTCAGCTTCAACGCCTACCAGACCAGTGGCGGCTTCGTCATCGACAGCCGCTTCGCCCCTGACACCTACGCGGTGCCCACGGGCACGACGGAGGTGCTGAACTTCCAGGTGTGGAGCGCCGCGCCCGTCTTCACCGAAGCCCTCGTGGCCGACGTGTTGGCCAAACTCGATGCCGACGCCGGTGTGACCTTCCTCAACGAAGGCGCCACCGCTCCCGCCTTGCCGAGCGTGTACGTCCACAGCGGCAGCTACCAGAACGGCGTGCTGACGCTGCGCGTGGCCAACACGACAGGGCAGGCGCAAGTGATTGAGCTAACGGGTTCGACGACCTCGACGGAAAGCGAGGCGCAGGCGGTCAGCCGCACGGACTTCATGCGGACGCTGAGCGTGCCCGCCCCGGCGATTGACGCTGACTCGCCCGTGGTGACGGTGAGCGTGGAGACAGGCTACCTGTTCGACGCGGCGTTTGCTATCGAGGTGGACGGTGAGACGCTGGACCGGGTCTACTGGTCGGACGGCCCGTGGGGCACGAGCGCGGGCAACGCCACCTTCACGCGCTTCGACACCTTCGCCCAAACGGCTGCCGCAACTGCCGATGACGGTACGTTCGTCGTGGAGCGGAACGCCTACGTCACAGGCACGGTGACGGACTACGCGGCGCTGTTCCGCTACCTTCGCCCTGCGGCGCAGCCCGTGGACCTCTCGGCCTTCACGCATCTGGAGTTCACGGCAGCAGGCAAAGGCACCGTTCAGTTCTTCGCTGAGAAGGCCAGCATCGAGGACGGCGACCACTACGGCGCTGTCTTCCGGCTGACGGCCACACCACAGGCGTACCGTTTGGCGCTGAGTGACCTTGCCAAGATCGGCGGCGTGGCGGGCTTCACGGCCGAGGATGTGACGGCGCTGGTCTTCTACCTCAACGGTAACGGCCAGGCCGCCAGCAGCTTCGACCTCGTGATCGAGAACGTGCGCTTCACGGGTGCTGCCACGGTGGCCACCGAAGAGACCGAGGTACCGAGCACGATGACGCTGGAGCAGAACTACCCGAACCCGTTCAACCCGGTCACGACCATCGGCTTCACGCTGCCGCAGGCTCAGCAGGTGACGCTGGCGGTGTATGATGTGCTTGGTCGGCGTGTGCAGGTGCTCGTGGATGGCGTGCTCAGCGCAGGCAGGCACGAGGCGCTGTTCGATGCGGCGAACCTGCCCAGTGGGACGTATGTCTACCGGCTGGAAACGAGTGCGGAGCGCATCAGCAAGACGCTGCTGCTCATGAAGTAGTGGGAGGCTTCGCCCAGGCCTTCACCTAACACAGACCGTCCCGGTTGGCTACGCAGCTGATCGGGACGGTTTCGTTTCGGCGATTCCGGGCTCCAAACGGTGATTTCCGAAAAAGATGGGGCATCCGGCATTTTTTTCCGCCGACGGACTTAACAATGCGCCGAAAGCCCCGATACTTACATCGTTATGTGGGAAACACCCCGGTTTACACTGTGGGAATGTAAACCGGGCCGAGGCGCCTGACCTGTGGGGGGTTGGGCGCCTCTCCTCATTTATAGCTTTCGCCAAAACGCAGCAAGGGCGCATACACCCTCCGCCCCGCCTCCCTCAAAGGAGGCGTTGTCGTCACCTCACCCACATACGTCTTTAGTGCAGACAGCAGGTATGGGCACCTGCTAGAGCAGATCGTGCATCAGTTTCAGCTTGTCGCGGCCTCCACGACAGCGGGTCCGGCGTTGATGATGGCCTCCGAGCTGCCTGCCTTGAACGCCTCAAAGTTATCGTGGAAGAGGCCAGCCAGCCTGGCCGCCTGCTGATCATAGGCGTCGCCATCGGCCCAGGTGTCACGGGGCCACAGGATCTCATCGGGTACCCCTGGGCATGACGTCGGTACTGCGAGTCCGAACGTCGGATCGATGCGCGTCTCCACGTCGTCCAGGTCGCCGTTGTGGATGGCGTCGATGATGGCGCGGGTATACTGCAGCGCAATGCGCGAGCCTGTGCCATACGCACCGCCCGACCAGCCCGTGTTGACGAGCCATGCCGAGGCGCCGTGCCGCTCCATCTTCTCGGCCAGCAGTTCGGCGTACTTCGACGGATGCCACACCATAAACGCGGCGCCATAGCACGCAGAGAACGTGGCCTGTGGCTCCACCACGCCAACCTCAGTGCCTGCCACTTTGGCGGTGTAGCCGCTGATGAAGTGATACATCGCCTGCTCGGGCGTCAGCTTACTCACCGGAGGGAGCACGCCGAACGCGTCGGCGGTGAGCAGGATGATGTTGTGCGGATGCCCGCCCATGCACGGGATCTTGGCGTTCTCGATGTATTCGATGGGATACGAGGCACGCGTGTTCTGCGTGATTGACGCGTCGGCATAATCGACCTCGCGGGTGTCCTCGTCGTACATCACGTTTTCGAGCACCGTCCCAAAGCGAATGGCGCCGTAGATATCGGGCTCCTTCTCCGCGCTCAGGTCGATGGCCTTCGCATAGCACCCGCCCTCAATATTGAAAACGCCCTCATCGCTCCAGCAATGCTCATCGTCGCCGATGAGGTGGCGGCGCGGATCGGCAGAAAGGGTGGTCTTGCCCGTTCCGCTGAGGCCAAAAAACAGCGATACATCGCCGTCGTCGCCTTCGTTGGCCGAGCAGTGCATCGACAGCACGCCACGCTTGGGCATCAGGTAGTTCATCACGGTGAAGACGCCCTTCTTCATCTCGCCCGCGTACTCCGTGCCCAAGATGATCATCTCACCCTTCTCGAACGAGACGTCGATGGAGGTCTTCGACGTCATGCCCGAGGTGTACTGGTTGGCTGAGAACTGCCCCGCATTGTAGACGACAAAATCCGGCGTCCCAAAATCAGCCAGCTCCTCAGCGGTGGGCCGGATCAGCATGTTGTGCATGAACAGCGCATGATACGGGCGCGAGCAGATGATGCGCACCTTGAGTCGGTAGCGTGGGTCCCATCCCGCAAACCCGTCGACCACGTACAGCCGCTCTAGGGTGTTGAGGTAGTCTACCGCGCGCTCGCGGTTCACCATGAAGGCGTTCGCGTCAAGCTTGATGTTGATGTCGCCCCACCAGATGTCGTCCGCCGAGTCGGGATGATTGAGGATGCGTTTGTCCTTGGGGCTGCGGCCGGTCTTCTCCCCTGATCTGAGCATGATGGCACCGCTTCGGGAAATGGCGGTGCCTTTGTCGTGGACTACAGCTTCTTCGTAGAGCTTAGCCGGGGCAGCGTTGCGGACGATGTTCTCGACCGAGATTCCGCTCTCGGCTAAGGAAAAGGTCGACATGATGGTGTGTCACTTCAGAGGAATAGGCAGGGTGTCGGCGCACGAGGGCGCTGGAAGCGGTTTTTTGACCGCCGGACTGCCTCTAACCCGGCAACCATGCCAAGTTTCGAAGATCGCGGAAGGATCACGTTAAGGGTATGTGCAAGCGGACACACCCGTGCCAAGGCCTGGAAAGCTCAGGAATCGCCCGAAATGCGTCAGGCTGCGGGCTTATGCTGCCATCCGAGACCCGTGCAGCCGCGACACCACGCGGTCATAGATCGTGTCGACCGATCCCAAGCCGTTGATCTCATGTACGCATCCCTGCTCGCGGTAGTGATTCAGGACGGGCGTAGTCTGCGCCAAGTAGGTGTCAATGCGGCGGCGGATGACGGTGGGCGTGTCGTCGGGGCGCTGGACAAGCTGATGCGGCGGCACGTCGGCAGGCGGCGGGTTGAGCGTTAGGTGGTAGGATGCTCCCGTTTCTGCGTGGACACGCCGCTGCGACAGCCGATCTACGATCTCATCGGGATGGACCTGCAGTGCAATGACGGCGTCTATGCAGGCGTCATGGGTGCGGAGCAGCGTATCCAACCACGCAGCTTGCTCGGGCGTGCGAGGGTAACCATCCAGGATGAAGTCTCGCATCTGGACGTTTCGGAGGGCATCCTCGGCCATGGTCCGCACGATGGCGCTAGGCACGAGCTCGCCAGCAAGGATGAACGGCTGCGCCTGCAAACCCGCTGGCGTCTGAGCCGTCACGGCGTCGCGAATCATTTGCCCCGTCGAGATCGTGGTGAGGCCGAATGCCGCACTCAACCGCTGGGACTGTGTACCTTTTCCTGCCCCTGGAGGGCCAAACAGAATGATCCGCATGTGCGCTCGGGTGGCCTGGTCGTGGAGAGACGGGAACGGCCCCCTCCAAGCGGAGAGGGCCGTTCAGGGACGTTCCACTCCCCTCGCTTTGGTGGATACGCCTAACGATTCGATAATACTGCGAACTCTTTTTCACGTCAAGCGAAATTTCGCTGACAGTGCAACTTTCTACACCATTAATTTTCCGCTGCCGTTCGCCAGAAGCGAAATTGCATCGTATGTTTCGCTGACAGTGAAATCAATCGAGCGTGCTGATGCCGTTTAGCGCCGAGAACATTCGGTTTATCCTAGGCCTCAAGCTGAAAAACCTTCGCCATGAGCACGGGCTGTCGCTGAAGGCGCTGGCAGCCACGTCAGGCCTGTCGGTTTCCTACCTGAGCGAGATCGAGAAGGGCAAGAAATACCCGAAGCCTGATAAGCTGCTCAGCCTCGCGCAAGCGTTTGGGATCTCGTTTGACGAGTTGGTCTCGCTGAAGGTAGGCGCCGAGTTCGACACGCTGAAGTCGGCGCTGATCTCACCGTTCATGCGCGAGTTTCCGTTCGACCTGTTCGGCGTCTCGGCTGAGGACTTGTTTGGGTTGGTCACCGACGACCCGCTGCGAGCGGGCGCGCTCTTTCGCACGTTCATAGAGATCGTGCAGATGTACGACATGCGGGTGGAGCACTTCCTCTTCGCCGCCATGCGCTCATACCAGAAGCTCAACAACAACTACTTTGAGGATCTAGAGCAGGCGGCGCAGGCGTTCCGGGCGGCGCAACGGTGGCCCCACGACCAAGCGCTCGACGAGCACGACGTGCGGCAGGTCCTGGAGCAGCGCTATCGCTATCGCATCGACACGACGACCCTCGCCGAGCACCCCGACCTCACCCTCTTCCGCTCCGTCTTTGCCGAGGGTCCACCGCACACGCTGTTCGTCAACGGCAAGCTGATGGCATCGCAGCGGGCGTTTCTGTTCGGGCGGGAGTTAGGGTTCCGCTCGCTGGGCCTCGACAAACGGCCCAACACCTCGTCGTGGATCCGCGCCGAGCACTTCGACCACGTCTTGAACAACTTCAAAGCGTCCTACTTCTCAGGCGCGCTCTTCATTGACCGCAACCGGCTGCGCAACGACCTCAGGCGCTTCTTCCAGCGCAAGCGGTGGGACGGTGACCGGTTCTTGGCCTACATCAACGAGCTCCAGGTGACGCCGGAGGTGGTGTTCTATCGGATCATGGAGTTGCTGCCCCACCTCTTCGGCATCGACAACATCTACTTCTTGCGGTACAGCAATAAGGTGGGGACGGACACGTATCGCCTCACGAAGGTGTTCAACATGTCGGGGCTGCCGGTGCCCCACAAGGTGGGTGAAGACGAGCCGTTCTGCGAGCGTTGGCCCGCCAAGCGCATCCTGCGGACGATGTCGCAACAGCAAGAGCACCAGACCGTGGTGGATGTACAGCGCACGTACTTCACCGATGAGGACTCAGAGTTCTTTGTGATCTCGGTAGCCCGCGCGCTCGCCCTCTCTAGCGACCGGAACTCGTGCGTATCGCTGGGGCTGCTCATCGACGACGCGGTGCGTGACCGTGTTGCGTTTTGGAACGACCCTACTGTGCCGCGGCACGAGGTGTCGCTGATCCAGGAATCGCCCCAGCTTCAGCGGGTACGGCGCGCCGTCGATGCCCTGCTAGACGCCACAGCGGGCAACGAGCTCAGCCGCGCTACGGCCTGATCGTTGTGCAAGAGTTCCAGTACGAGGCCGCGGTCCAGGCGAGTGCGGCCGAGGTGGTAAAACACCGCCAAGGGCACCTCTTCGAGGAGCATCACGACGGTGCGCGTGCGCCCTTCTGCCATCGGGCGGACGCCAGCGGCCAGCACCAGCCCCGGAAAGGCCTCGGAGTACAACCGCACCTCAGGTGCCGCAGGAAGCAACGTGGACATCGCGGCGGCCGTGGCCCGTGGAAACGTGGCATGTGCCAAGTCGCGCTGCTCACGCAAGCTGATGGCGAGGCCACCCTGCGCACGCCACGCCACCTCGCGCTGGCGGAAGCCCTCTTCGTCAAGCCGATATGCCTGCGCGATGTCGTAAGCGAGCGTGTCGAGATGCGTTCGCGACATCATCTGGAACGCCGCCAGCCGATCGGCGACGGGTGCATTGAGGGTGTGGTTGTTCCAACTCAGCAGGTAGCCCAGGTATGGGATGGCCGAGCCGCCTCGGTAGGTACCCGCCGCTGAGAGGAGCAGATCGGTGTACGCGCGGCGCTCGCCACGGGCCACGAGGTCGGCCACGTCAGCACGGGCGCATGGCTGCGTCTCGGTACAGGCTGCTTCGGCAAACGTAGCGAGGTCTTCGGGCAAGGCGAAGGCCGTCACGGTCTCGGCAACCTGAGCCGTGTCGGGCAGGGCACTGCTCAGGTGTGCGGCTAGCGCATGAAGCCGCCCGCCAGCCAGCGGCATAGCATCGCGGCGGCCCCACCACACCAGCGTATCCGCGTCTTCCACCACAAGGACGCTGACGCGGTCGGGATGCGCCCGTACGTAATCGAGCACGGCGGCAGGGTCGTCCAGCGCTTCGGCCTGATCGGCGCCGTCTTGCAAGGCACGGGCGTTCTGTACCATGAGCCTAACCGCACTCGCGTTGCGGGCCAGCACTCCCAGCACCACGAGCACCAGCAACGTGAAGGCGATGAGCAAGTGTCGTTTCATAGCCCCCTGAAGGTACGACGGAATCCCGCTACGGGACAGCAGACCACAGCTTGCCAAGTCGCTGCGCGGCCCAGGCCAGGTCGGCTGGGGCGAAGGGCGCGTAGCCGAAGACCCACCCGCGGCGGGCAGGTACTTGGCGATAGTACATGGACAACGGTTTCACACACAAGCCCGCAGATTGAGCAGCAGCGCTCATCGCGGCATCGTCGGCGCTGGGGTCGGTGGCGAACCCGACGAGGTGAAGCCCGGTGTCGGAGGGGACTAGCTTCACCACATCGCTGAGATGCGCGGTGCCTGCCGCAAGCATAGCCTGCTGGCGATCCCACCCCGTCTTGCGCAGCCGCCGCACATGGCGCCCGAAGTGGCCTTCCTCAATGAAGGCCGCTACGGTGCGCTGCATCCAGGCGGGCGCGTGTCGATCCATGGCCGTGCGGGCCTCCACGAGCGGCTGCACCAGATCGGGCGGGGCCACGATATAGCCGATGCGGAAGGCCGGCGCCAAGACCTTGCTCAGGCTCCCCACGTACAGCACGCGTGCTGCCGTGTCCAGCGCGTACAGCGGCTCCAGCGGTGCGCCTCGGTAGCAGAACGCCCCGTCATAGTCATCCTCAATGATCCAACCCCCGGTTGCTTCAGCCCATCGCAGCAGCGCCAAGCGGCGCGCCAACGAGAGCGTGGCACCCAGTGGGAATTGATGCGTCGGCGTCACGTAAGCCAGCCGTGCGGTGGGCGCCCGTCGCAGCGCTTCGTCCACACACAACCCGTCGCCATCTACAGGCACCGAGGTAAGCGTCAGGCCTGCCCGCTCGAACGCCTCGACGGCGCCCCAGTACCCCGGGTCTTCCATCCACACCGTCTCGCCGGGGTCAGCCAAGACGTGTGCCATCAGCCACAGCGCTTGCTGTGTGCCCGAGGTGATGATCACCCGGTCGGCTTCCACGTACAGCCCACGCGATGCGCGGAGGTATGCCGCTAGCACCTCACGCAGCTGAGGCTCGCCCTGCGCGGGACCGTAGCCCCACACATCCATGGGCGACGTCCGCATGATGCGGGCAGCAATGCGAGCCAGTGCGGTGCGTGGCAGCAGATCGAGCGGCGCGGTGCCCGCCCGAAACGGCACAAGCGACGCCCCCTGCACGTCAGCTTGCCCAGGTCGCGCTTTCGCTGCGCGCAAGGCCAGGGCGGGCTGCTGCGAGGGTACGAGTGGCTTCGCTCGTGCGGTTACTACGGGCCGCTGCAGTTGCACGTCGGCCACAAAGGTGCCTGCCCCCACGCGAGCCTCAGCATAGCCCTCCGCCTTGAGTTGCTCGTACGCCAATGCCACTGTTCCGCGGGCCAGCCCCAGGTCGCGCGCCAGCACCCGCGTAGGCGGCAGCTTCTGCGTAGCACGCAGGTAGCCGCTCAGAATGCGATCACGCAGATGTCGGTAGAGCACCTGATGCCGCACATCGCCGGGCTGGAACGCGAGGGTACGCGTGCCGAAGTCGAGGTCGTCCATATGGTCTTTGCATGGTCTTTGCCATGTCATCTGATCGCGTGACGCCAAGGTAGGCCCCAATTGGCCCAGCACAATGATCCATATTGGATCTTTTCTTTAGACCAATACACGCACTACCCTGGTATCACTTGCTCACCTGAGCCGCACGCTATGCCATCGTTTTTAGATCGCCCCCTGCACCAACCGCGCCGCAGCGACCGAGCCATCGCTGACGACGCATGGATCGAGGCCTTTCTCGACCGCATGCCCATGATGACGCTGGCACTGCTGTCGGGCGGGCACCCGTTCGTCAACACGAACCTGTTCGCGTTCGATGCCGCCCACCGCACTGTGATCATCCACACGGCCCCGTTCGGCCGCCTGATTGAGACCGTGGATGCGGCACCTGACGGCGTTCCGGCCTGTTTGACGGTGTTTGAGATGGGCCGCCTGCTCCCCGCTGAGCGCGCCAAGAACTTCAGCGTAGAATACAGCAGCGTCGTGGCCTTCGGCACCCTGCGGCGCCTACATGAGCCAGAGGCCATTGCCATAGCCCTGCAAGCACTGATGGATAAGTATGCGCCCCACTTGATGGCCAGCAGCGACTACGCCCCAGCTTCCGATGCAGAGCTGCGCACGACGGGGACCTTCTGCTTTCACATCGATGCGTGGAGTGCCAAGCAGAAAAACGCTCCAGACGACTTCACGGGGGCTTACTACTACCAGGATGTGCAGCGTTCACCAACGCAGCTTGCTGACCCTCGTTGACACAGACAACAAATCATGTCCCCAAGGTCAATAAGACCAGCAGTTTACCCAAACCCATTGAACTGTAGCGCGTAGAGGTGCTTTACTATGTAGCAAGTCGCTTCACCCTCATTTCCGCATGCGCTACTCCATACGTCGTGCCGGCCCCGCTGACGCCCCTTCGGTTAAGGCATTGCTTGCTGCACACAGGCTACCGAGCGACGGCATCCGCCCACACCTCGACACGTTTCTGGTAGCCCACGCTGCCAACGGCGATCTCCTGGGGAGCGCTGGGCTCGAACTGTATCCTGATAGCGCACTCCTGCGGTCTGTAGCAGTCCAGGAACCACATCACGGCGCAGGCATCGGCGGGCAACTCACCGAAGCAGCGCTGCATCTCGCACGGCATCGGGGTATCCTGGAGGTGTATTTGCTCACCGAGACCGCTGCCGACTTCTTCCCGCGCCATGGCTTCGCACCTGTTGGGCGGAGCACGGTCCCGGCCTCCATCCGGCAAACCGAGGCGTTCACCACGCTGTGTTCGACCCAAGCCGTCGTGATGCACTGCGCGCTCTGAGCATGCTGATGCCGCCGCCGCTATCTTGACGACTCACCTGCGCAGCTACTCCAGATCAGCCGTTGCCCCTCACCGTACTGTACAGCGACTCCGACGCTATTGTCGTGGACAAGCCTGTGGGGATCGCCACGATTCCCGAGCGCGACCGGGCGGCACCGAACGTGCGGCACCAGCTTGAGGCTGAGCGTGGCGAGCGGTTGTTCGTGGTGCATCGGCTGGACAAACCTGTAAGCGGCGTGCTGATTTTTGCACGTCATGCCCACGCACACCGCCATCTCAACCAGCAGTTTGCCGAGCGGCACGCCCGGAAGACGTACGTCGCGCTCGTTGGGGGGCATGTAGAGCCTGCATCCGGCCGTATCGACGCACCGCTTCGGGCCTACGGATCGGGGCGGATGGGCGTAGACGCTCGCAGGGGCAAGGCCTGCCGTACTCGCTATGAAGTCGTGGCCCAAGGCGATGCGCACACGCGCCTCCTGCTCTTCCCCGAGACTGGCAGGCGGCATCAGCTGCGCGTGCATTGTTACCACATCGGCCACCCCATCCTGGGTGACCTGCGCTACGGTGACGCCACCGCGCAGGCAGCGTACCCTCGCCTCTTCCTCCACGCCCACCAGCTGACCGTCGTACTTCCCAGCGGTAAGCAGCCGACGCTCACCTCGCCCATGCCATTCTAAACGCTATATCGCCCTTCGGCTGCTGCAGATCACCGGATGGTGGTGATGTGCCGCACCTTCCCTGCTGCCAGCGCCACTGCCCTCTACCTGTCGAAAGCCTCTTCGAGTAGTCAACGCGCAAGCTGTACCCGAAGGCCTGCGGCTACGGCGTTGCGGAAGGCCCACGGGACGTCAGCTTCTGCCACCACGTGACGGTCGAAGGCGCGACGGCGCGGGTACGTCTTGCGCAGGTGGGTGAAGTAGCTTGGCTGATCGTCATGGGGTAGATCAAGTAGTTCGCGCAGCCGCGCATCGTCTGACGCTACGCGGTACATCTGTTGCGCTAGGGCGTCGAGCCAAGCCACTTCGTCGAGCGCAGCAGGTGGAGCGCTGAGGGCCAGCTTGTCTTCCCCCGATGGCGCGAGGATCGTTTCAGCATCCCACTGGGGTGGTTCGCCCACGTGCTGCATGAGCGCGTCGTACAGCATGATCGTCCCAGCAGCTTTGCCATCGAATGAGTAGCCTGCGATGTGCGGCGCGGCGATATCTACGAGGCGGAGCAACGCGGGGTCGAGCGCAGGCTCCGGCTCCCACACGTCGAGGATTGCGGCCCCGAGATGCCCTTGTTCCAGTGAGACCTTGAGCGCTTGATTATCGACTACCGCACCACGGCACGCGTTCACGAGCCATGCACCAGGCTTCATCCGGGCCAGCTCGCTTTGCCCAATCATATGGTACGTCGGGTGCGGTCCACCGCGCGTCAGCGGCACATGCAAGCTCACGAGGTCGGCTTCGGCAAGCACGGCGTCGAGCGGTACGAAGTGCTCGGCATGCGCATGCGCGGCCTGGGCCAGCGGCGGGTCATTGACGAGCACGCGCAGCCCTAACGCAGGTAGCCGCTCCGCCATACGACGCCCTATGTTGCCGCCCCCCACGATGCCCAACGTCTTGCCCCGCAGCACCTCCCGCTTTCGGCGCGCAACGGCCAGCAATCCCGCGAGCACAAACTCGACCACCGAGTCCGCATTGGAGCCCGGCGCCGACGAGAAGGCAATGCCTCGGTCTTCCAGGTAGTCGGTATCGATATGATCCGTGCCGATGGTCGCTGTACCGACGAACCGCACTGGACTCCCGGCTAGCAGCGCCTCGTCCACGCGGGTGACGCTGCGGACGAGGAGCACGTCGGCATCCTGGACATCGCCAGCCGCGATGTCGACGCCGCGCTTCAGCCGAATGGGCCCGAGGTGGCGGAACGCGGCTTCAACGAAGGGAATGTTTTCATCGGCAAGAATGCGGAGCGGCATGGCACGCACAGAAATATGACACTGGGGCACGCTGAAATGCGTTTTCCAAGATAGGGATTGCTGCTAAATCGGGTATTCGCTTCCGTCCCTCCTTTCAAACCACCGTTTCTCTCGCCTTTCGATACGCTACTCCGCGATGGTAGCGCTTTTGTTAACCCGGCTTGAACCACCCTCGAACAGGCCATGAACGCGCAGTGAACGGACAACCAATTAGGGCACACCCTTTACAATTTTTGAAACTGTGCCGATTTAGGTCTCGTTGAGCGCGCCATTCTGTTTCACAACGCACATAGTTTTTGCTCGCACGCCAATATAAGAACATGTAAACGCGACGTTTACCTCACATTGCGTGCAGTATGTGCCACAATCATATGATCAGGACTACCACTACCCTATTTGCTGTATGCTTTAGCGTCGTGGCGCTGAGCTTCGTCGCCGTAGAACAAGAAGCGACCGCCATCGCACCAGCGGCCACCCCCGACGTTCCCCCTGCCGATACGACGGAAGCACGGTCTATCTCCACGTCGCTTTATCTGGACGCGGCGTTTGACGCGCGGGCGCTGCCTGCTGTCCCTGTTTCGCTTATCGACGACGAGACGTTGTGGCTTGCGCGGGCTGTGTACTCAGAGACCAAACGCCCGGAAGAGCAGTGGCTCGTGGCCTGGGTCATCCGCAACCGCGTGGAGACAAGTTATCGGGGTCGCCAGACGTACCATGAGGTCGTACTCGATCCGTACCAGTTTAGCGCCTTCAACGAAGGCAACCCCAAGCGCACCAAGTACGGCAGCCTCATGCCTACGAGCACTGTGCCTGGCTGGGAGCGGGTGCTACGCATCGCCCATCACGCCCGCCATCTTGATGCCGAGCACCGGCCGTTCCCACGCGCCACGCGCCACTTCTACAGCGAACGGTCGCTGCCTGCTGGCGCGCCCGTGTGGGCGGAAGGTCATGCTCCAGTGGACCTCCCCCCCACTTTTGACGTGGAGGCAGAACGCTTTCGTTTCTTTGCAGATGTGATCTAGCTACGCCCTTACGGGCAGATGGCGCGGCCTTCGTTCGAGGCCAGCCGCACATCGGATAAGCTGATGGCGAAGGGCGCGGACGTTTCGAGCCCGAAGACCGTTGTTACCGCGGCTACGTCTGCGCCTGCCTCAGCGAAACAGCTGAGCTTGATGTCGTTCTGCGTCCACTCTCCGATGGCGGCCTCCGCGAAGAGCGCTGTTACATCAAGTGCCGTCCGTGCGCCACTGGCGTCGGTGACAAACATGGTGACATCGCCCTCGGGGGCCGTGTCCACGCGGTACTGGACGGCGATCGCCATATCGCCGTTCGATTCGCGGGCGTAGTCCATGGCGTCACCGCTGATCTGAACGGCAGCGGCCGTCCCGCCGGCCCACGTGGCCTGCTTGGCGTCTTCTTGCGCGGCCCGGTCTACGGAGCGAATCGTCAGCGCATCGCCGACGGGCGTCACCGCGTCCACGACGGTCACATTTGTCGATCCGCTTACCCCTTCCAGGCGCCAGGGCGCAGCGGCTTCCCCAGCGGCAAAGAAGAGGCCGCTATCGCCCCCGTCTTCGCTCAGCCCGGAGACCTCTGACAGCAGATCCATGTCGCCGTCGTCGCTGTAGGTGAGGCCATAGCCGTACGCGAAGAGCGGGTCGTAGTCCGCATCGCCCCGGTTTACGTTCACCTGCACGGCGGTACGCGGCCAAGAGTAGGACAGCTTGCCCTTGAAGTCGTGGGCAATGTCGCCGTCGGGTGTCCGCACGAGCACATCGGCCACCCCGCCGCCCTGGGACCCCGGCAGCCACGCAGCGACGAAGGCATCGGCAGCGTTCAACTCAGGATTGACCCACATGGCACGCCCTGAGAGAAAGACGGCGACCGTTGGGATGCCTGCTTCTTTAAAGCCTCGCAGCAATGTGAGCCCGCGGTCATCGTCGAAGTCGACGTGCTCGCGATCACCCATAAACTCGGCATACGGGTCTTCGCCGAAGACGACCACGGCAACGTCGGGTGTCTGGCTGTAGCTGCCGTCCACGCTCAGCGTGGCGGTGCCCCCGCCTGCCTCGATGGCATCGCGCAGGCCTGCGTAGATCGACGCGCCTCCCGGGAAGTCGGCGTTGGTGTTGCCCGTGCCTTGCCATGACAATGTCCACCCGCCGGACTGCTTTCCAATGTCGTCGGCGCCATCGCCAGCTACGAGCACACGCTGGTCGGTGCGCAGTGGTAGCAAGCCGCCTTGGTTCTTGAGCAGCACCAGCGACTCGCGGACGGCTTGGCGTGCTACCGCCAGGTGCTCCGGCGCTCCGAGCAGGTCGTACTCGCCCGACATGGGCCGCTCGGAGGGCTTGGCCTTTTCGAACATGCCCGCACGCAGCTTAACGCGTAAGATGCGCCGCACGGCGTCGTCCAAGCGCTCCCGCGGGATCTCACCCGACTGGACCTGCGCAAGCGTGTTCTCGTAGAGCCCTTTCCAGGAGTCTGGCGCCATAAACATGTCGAGGCCTGCATTCATCGAGGCGGCGCAGCTCGTGTTCTCACAGCCTTCTACCTGCCCGTGGCCATTCCAGTCGCCCACGATGAAGCCGTTGAAGCCCATCCGCTCTTTCAGCACCTGCGTCATCAGCGGTTCGTGGCCATGCATTTTCTTGTCGTGCCAGGTGTTGAACGAGGCCATGACTACCTGCACGCCCGCCTCTACCGCAGCGGGGTACCCGGCGCCGTGGTTGTCGCGTAGGTCGGCCTCGCTATCGTAGTTGTCGCCTTGATCAACGCCGTCACGCGTGCCGCCATCACCAATGAAGTGCTTGGCCGTGGAGATAACATGGTTGGCATCCAGGAACTCGTCTGAGCCCAAGGTACCTTGTAAGCCTTCCACCATGGCGCGGGAGTAGGCCGGCAGGATTTCGGGGTCTTCGGAGTACCCCTCGTACGTGCGCCCCCAGCGGTCATTGCGCACCACGGCGATGGTCGGCGCAAACGTCCAGTCCAGCCCGGTGACAAGCATCTCAATGGCCGTGACGCGCCCGATCTGCCGCATCAGCTCGGGGTTACGCATGGCGCCCAGACCAATGTTGTGCGGGAAGACGGTGGCGCCTACGATGTTGCCGTGCCCGTGTACGGCATCGCTCCCCCAGAGCAGCGGGATGGCCTTGCGTCCGCCTGTGGTATCCATCGAGGCTGCGTAGAATTCGTCGGCCAGGGCTACCCACTCTGGTGCTGGCGCGCGCACGTCGGCGTTGGGCGCCGAGTTGCCGCCATTGAGTACAGAGCCCAAGCGGTACTCACGCACTTCCTCCGGCGTGATGCTGCCAATATCTGCCTGGATGGTCTGCGCGACCAGCTCTTCGACGGTCATCGTCGCCATGATGGCATCGATGCGGGCTTCAATCGCAGGATCCAGCGGCACACCGCCGTTCGTCGTGGGCCAGTTCGCCGGGTTGATGGTAGGCACCTCGTTGTCTGTAGCCGAAGGCGTGGCACACGACACCGCAACAAGCAGCAGCACGACGAGGCTGGCGCGATACAAAGAAGCCGAGTTCATAGTCGGTAGTGGAGAGGTTGTCTGCAAAGCAATGGGCCTGTCAATATAGACAATCCCCTCCTGACTCCTAGCTTTGCGCCCGTATCAACCTCGCAACGCGTTTACGGCGGCCATGGCATAGGCCCGAATCTCTTTGGCATGAGTGTAGATAACCTGCATGATGGTGTGGTTGGGGGTCTTTGAGAGCGTCACTACCTCGTCGATGCGATACGTCGCCATGGAGGCTGTCATCATGTGCTGTAGATAATCCCCACGGGGATGCAGCACCCCTTGTGCAGCTTGGGTGGCGATGTGCAGGAGCAGCGATTCGAGTACCTGATCCTGATTCATGGTTACAGGCTGCAGCTGATGCTTCACAAGGTCCGTGATGGCGTGTGGCAGGTGCCAGTGTGCCAGCACCTGTGCGCCCAGCTGGGTGTAGTCGATCCGAAACTGCATGAACTCTTGCCCCGCGGTCGGCTCTCGTAGCGACGCGCGACCTCCTTGGCGCTGAATCCACAGCCGCTTGAACTCTTCGGTGAAGAGCCGCGCTTGCGCAAAGCGCCCTGTGGCGTGGACCAAGGCGGCCGTCATAATGCGCTTTCCATCGACCTCCGGCACGCTCTCCGCCAAGTAGCGCGCATATGCTGCTGCAGCCAGGCTCTGCGCCACGACCGTCTCTTGTATCCTGCGCAGCACGGGGTCTCCATACGGACGCCCGGCGTAGCGCATGAGCAGCGCAACCAGCGCCAGATGCCCTACGCGCTCTGCACCCAAGAGCGAAACTGCATGCTCCGGCCGCTCCACGGTACGGCTTAGGCCATACGTACCGTCGTTGACATGGCGGAGCACCCAGTCGCTGATAAACGGATCGGCTTGTAGAGCGGCCAGGATCGGATCTTCGCCAAAACCAGTCACCTCGGCCTCTCCCGACAGCGCCTCCACGAGCGGCTGCAGCACACGCGATGCGGTGGGCAGGGCGATATCGCCGGAGAGGGCCGCCTCCACGCGGGGCACGGTATGCCGCCCGAGCACCTGGTTCAGCGCACCAAACAGCCGGTCTTTGCTGAACGGCTTTGCCACAAACCCTTGGAAGCCCACCCGGCTAAAGAGCTGCCGGTCGCCTGTGTTGGCATAGGCTGAGCAGGCGATAGCAGGAGTCGCCTGATGCTTAGGGACATCGCGAATGGCATGCAACACGTCAATCCCGGTCGTAGAGTCACTGACGTTGATGTCGAGCATGAACGCGTCGTACTGGTGCGCCTGTGCCAGCACGATCGCTTCATCAGGGGTACTGGCCGTGTTGACCTCGTGCTCTTGCTCCAGAATGCGCGTCATCAGACGCAGGGTGACCTTGTCATCCTCCAGGACGAGCAAACGCTGCCGCCCGCGAGGGGCGACGGTCACGCTTTTGGGAGATGCCGAGGGCACGTTCTGGCGAGCGGGCTGCAATGGAAACTGCAAGACCGTGAGCACACCCACATCGTTGGGGCCGGGCTGATAGGCCACGGTGCCGCCTAGCAGCTGCATGTATCGATGGATGAGCACCGAGGAGACGTCTACAGCCTCATCAGCGGGCGTGTAGCGGCTTTTGAAGACCTGGAGTTGCTTAGCAAAGGTGGCCTCGGGGTCGGCGGGCAGGGTGCGGGCTTGGTCGTACACCTTGATGTAGTAGCCCGAGGGGCGGGCCTGCGTACGCAGTAGCACCTGCCGTTCTGCCTCCACCGCAGCCGATGCGTGAACCACGTGGCTCAGCACGGCACGCACGACAGCTGCATCGGCTTCGAGCGTAGCCTCCGACGTTTCTTTGATGCTAAGCGCTAGCCCTGAACGCTGTATGTGTGGTTCGGCCTGCACGGCATCCAGGCACGCCGTGATATCGATGGGTACGGGATGCAGGGAGAAGTGCCCCGACTCGATGAGGAAGAGGTCACGCGCCCATTGGGTCTGCTGCTGCAGCTCCTCGCCGCTCGTTTGGATGATCTGGACGAGCTCTTGCACCGCAGGATCCGCGTGGTCCTGCAGCAGATCTGCATAGCCAAAGACGCTGGTGAGGGTATGCTGAGCCGCGTGCGCCAGCCGTGCCAGCAGCCATCCTGGAAGCGGACTTGCATGCCCCTGCGCCTGGTCTTTTCCGGCGGGGGCGGATGATATGAGATGGGCGTCCATCAGGCTTCAGACACGTCGCTACTTAACTACGCTATCCGCACCGCATGTATAGTGCGAGCAACTGGGCTAAGTGTCGTCCCCGCTCCGCTCCATCTTAAGCGAAAACGCCCGACTTCCATGCGGAAACCGGGCGCCCTTACACTGTGGTTGGGGGATTCCCCTACCGCTTCCAGTCGCCTCGAGCTACGGGTGGAATATAGTCGGCTAAATTGTTAGGCTTCCAAGCGATAGTGCGCTCCTCTTCGGCGGCCATGTACGCGGTCATCAGCAGCTCTACAACGCTCAGCCCGGCGTGGAAGCCCAGCTCAGGCTGCTCGCCGCGTAGGAAGCACTGCACAAAGTGGCGGTTCTCGTCCTCATAGCCGTACTCAGCCGCCTCGTTGCCCACCACCGGCATGAGGCCTTGCTCCGCGTTCTGCTTCTCGACGAGGTCTTCGCCCTCCTCGCCCGATACCCTGCGGCTGAAGAAGATGCGGGCGCCGCTGTCGAGCGAGTTGTGGGCCATGGAGTACTCGGGGCCGAGCAGCTCTGAGCTCAGGCGCAACCCAGCGCCCACGTAGCTCCACGACGTCGTAGTCTCGGCGATGAGCGTGCGGCCCTCTTCATCAGCGTACTCGATGGTGGCGCGCGCAAAGTCCTCCGATGGGCTGTTCCAGTAATCGACCTTGGGGCCAAAGCGATCTTGGAGCTGCTGCGCGTACTCGGAGCGCGACCACTTGAGGCTGGCGATCTGCGCCGACACCTTCTTGATCTGGATGCTGTCGCGGACCTTGGCGGGATCGGTGAGGAGGAAGCGCGCCACCTCTACGCTGTGGCACATCATGTCGTTGAGTACGCCACCGCCTTGCAGCGGCCCTTGCCAGAACCACGGCGTATGCGGCCCGCTGTGCTCCTCGGCCGCACGCGCCAAGTACGGCCGCCCCGTCAGCGAAGCGGCGCGGCGCCAGATAATCTCGCGGCCACGCACCAGGCTGGGCGAAAAGAGCTGATCCTCGAGGTAGCCCGTCAGCAGGTCGGTCTCGTCGATGAGTTCGACCACGCGTTGCGCCTCGGCCACGTTGCGCGCCAGTGGCTTCTCGCAGGCAAGGCCTATGAGCTCGCCTTTCCCCGACTTCAGCGCGTCTACAATCTCCTCGATGTTCTCCACGCGCTTGTGGTTTGGGCCGCAGATCCAAAGGCAGTCGATGGCCGGATCAGCGATCATGTCGGTGATCGAGTCATACGCTTTCGCCTCGCCTACCCCGATGGTGCGCGAGAGCGCTGCCGCCTCTTCGGCATTGGCCCGGTTGGGGCTCCACACGCCCAGGATGTCGGCATCGCGTACGGCGACCCACGATTGAATGTGAAACCGGGCGATGAAGCCGCTGCCAATGAAGCCAATGCCAAGTCGTTTTTTCATGCGATACGGTGCGTTGCGTGATGAGAGGATCTGCAGAAAGCGCTTCGATAATAGCCCGAGGCGGCGCAATGTGCAACGCTTCGCGCCTGCTTCTCATACGGGGTCAGCGCACGACCACGATGGGCGTCGTGGCCCGATGCGCATCGGTGCGTACGATGGCATGGTAGACCCCGGCAGCCAACGCACTCACGTCCACCGTGTGCCTATGCAGCCCCTCGCCTAGCCCTGCCAGCGTAGCCGTTTGGACCTGCCGCCCCGCACTGTCTACCACGTCGACCATTACATGCGCTGCCTGGGGCAGTTCGAACTGCAGCGTCGCCGATGTGGTAGCTGGATTGGGGTAACTGGCGCGGAGCGCAAACGCCGTGGGCAAGATGGTGATGGTCTCTAGCGGGCTGTACGTGGCCGAGCCATCAAAGTCGACCTGGCGTAGGCGGAATGTGTGCGTGCCTGCTGCGACGTCGCGTACGGCATGGCTGTACTGCTGCGCTTGCAGGGTGGTGCCATGGCCCTGCACGAAGCCGAGGTCTTGCCACCCTGCGCCCTCGCCTGTCTGCTGCTCAACGTGGAAGCCCGCGTTGTTGGTCTCGCTTGCCGTAGTCCAGCGCAGCAGCACATCGGCGCCGTCACGCTGCACACTAAACGCAGAGAGTTCAACGGGTAAGGCCCCCCGTTCGGCCAGTGCGAAGTCAGAGAAGCCCGTTAGCCCAGCAATGGTGACGTAGGGGTCGTGGAACGTCACCGTCGCGCCAAAGTCGCGGACGTCGCGCCACGTGTCGGTGTCGTCGAAGCGGCTGGCCACGGTCAGCGCAGAAGGGTCGAGATTGGTGAACGCCGAGAGGTCGAGCGTCATGTCTACGGTCCCCGCGAAGAAGGGCGACGAGACCGTCCAGAAGCGATCGGTGAGGACGCGGTTCAGGGTGCCGTCTATGTCGCCCACTGTAGTCAACTCGCCCGCCGAGGCGGCGAAGCTGCTGGTGGCTTGTACCGCCCCGCCGAAGGTGAGCAGTGCGCCCTGTGCGGGGAACCGCATGATACCGCTCTCGCCCATGTTCATCACGTTGGTGGTGCGCCCTACTTGGTACTTCTGCGCCAGATACGCCGTGAGCGCGGCCCTGTCGCCGTCGCTGAGTACGCGGTCGTAGACGAGCACCTCGGCGATCTCGCCCCGGAAGAAGCTCCCGCCAGCGTTCGCCGCCGTGGCGCCGAGGTAGGTCTTGCCCACCGCGTTGGCGATGCTGATGCCCGTGCCGTTGGCGAAGCCGAACGCGAGGCCCGTGCCGTCGGCGTAGAGGTCTTGCGTGTCGAAGCCGCTGTCGTGGCCCAGCGCCGCGATGGCGATGTGCGGCGCGTCATCGGCGTACGCGAACGTGCCGGGCGTGGTGGTGTAGGTGCCCGACGACAACTCCGCGCGGTGCGCGACCTGGCCACCTGTGAGCGTGGAGAGGTCGAAGCCGATGCGGTTGGCGTCGTCGTCGTTCGGGAAGGCGACGAGCGTGCCCTCACGGTCGTGTGCGGTGCGGAAGACGGTGACGATGGTGGCGGCGTCCTCGCCATTGAGCGAGAGGCCATCGCAGCTCAGCCACTCGGCCGAGGCTTGCGTGGGCACGGCATCAAGGTTGAACTGCACGCCCGCGAAAGTCCAGAAGCGGTCCGTCGCCACCCATCCGGGGCGTCGTCCCTCGGCGGACTGGCTGCACGTATGGCCGTTGCTGCTGGCGTCCCGCCACGCGGCCACGTTGCCCGCGCCGTCGAGGTCGATGCCACGGTCCGCACGGAGCCAGAGCTGCATGCCATCGGTGGGGACTTGCCCAGCGTATCGGGGCTCGTAGAAGTCCTGCTGCGCACCGCCTTGCACACCGCTGAACTGGAGCGAGCGCGGTCTGAAGTCGTGCCCCGACTTGGCGGGGGTGACCGTGCCTGTCCAGTTCCACGGCACGCCTGCGCTGTAGCGCCCCTGCGCATCGGTGACGGGTGTGCCGGGCAAGCCGTTCATCGCCACGCCCGCCAGTGGCTGATCGTCCCGGTCGCGAATGATGCCCTCTACCCCAGCGCTCACGTACCCTGAGTAGATCCCTTTGCCGTGCGTGCCTACCGCCAAGAACCCATCGCTGCTGCGGCCCATCATGTGCTCCACGATCACGTTGCCGAAAACGTCGGCGCCCTCTTGCGTCCAAACGGTTGCTGGCCCCGCCAGGAAACTCGTTGAAAACAGCCCAATGCTCGTACCCACCAAATAGGTGCGGGCGCTTCCCTGCCCGATGATCGTGGCCCAGCGCACCGACGGCCCATCGCCGCTGCCGTCAGCGTTCTCTTCCAGATTCCCCGCCACCGCAGACCACGTAGCCCCCGCGTTCTGCGAGTAGTACACACTGACGATGCCGTAGTTGGAGAACGTCACCATCACCTTGTCGGTATCTTCCGGGTCGATGGCGATGCTACTGACATAGGCGTTGGGCAAGCCTGAGCCGAGGAAGGTGCGGTCGGGCACATCGAGATGGTCGTTGTCCAATCGATAGAGCGATGCGCTGCCGCCTTCACCTGAGCTCCCCCCCAAGTACACTCGATTACCAGCGCCTGCTGCAATTGCACTGACCTTCGCAGTTATCGTGGTGAGCCTGTCGAAGTTGGGATTTGGGGTGGTCGTCCCAAAGGGTACAGCGGTGGCGTCATTTACGCGAATCAGGGTACGTCCAACACCAAAATAGAGCCGTTTGTCATCGTCAGGGTCTGGCATAAATGGAGAGATGAAGAGTCGGTCAGCGATAAATCTAGGGTCGATCCGTGCCGATTGCGTCCACCCGGTAAGCCCATCCAACTCTGTACGAAACGTCACCCCATTTTGCGAAGAAAAATAGACTTCCTCTTTACCTGCTCGGATATATGCCGGTCCACCATCGCCAGAAAACAACATGGTCCACTCGCTATCACTGGCTGACCCTTGTGCCAGTTGCGTACGGTTATCCTGAAACCCTGCGATCACGGTCTCGTCATTCGTCGTCGATTGGTCGAGGCCCACCGCATAGGCCTGCGTAGTTTGGTACCCATTGTTGAGGCTCGTCCAGGCGACGGTAGGCGCCAGCACGTTGGTCGTTTCGCTGATCCCGCCGTCGTGTCCTGAGAGCAGCCGATTGACGCTCGTAGGGTGGAAGACGAGCGCGTGTTGATCGGGGTGGTGATTGTCGTACCAGTCATAGCTGGCGAAGGTAGGCACGTAGCCGCCGATGGGCGTGGTGTTACCCGACGTTGCAAACCCGTCGGTGGAGCGCCACAGGTAGACGCCGCCTAAGATCACTAGGTCTGGATCGTCAGGATGGACGGCCAGCGTCACGTTGTAGTTGCGCTGCGTCCGGTAGGAGCCGCGCCGATAGGGTGGCGCGGCGGCGGCAGGTAGGCTGGAGCTGCGATTCTCCAACGTCCCACCCGCTCCGGTCCCATCGCCCGAGACGTAGGTGTACTTGAACAGGCTGGAGCAATCAGAGGTCGGTGTATCCTTGACATCATCCAGCACGCACTGGCCTTGTGGATGCGAGCGGCCCACGAAGTACACCGTGTTCGGCGCGCTGGGCGCGGTCGCCAACACCATCCACGACATGCCCGCAAGCGGGTCGATCCGTCTCCAGTTCACGCCGTCCGTTGACCGATAGAATCCATCCGTCTCATCTGACCCCAATGTGAGGGTCGCATAGAAGACACCCGAGGTGGAGACCGTGACATCTGCGTAATACGTGGCGGATTCGTAGCCGAGGCCTAGCACACGCGCCCAGGTAGCCCCGCTGTCTGCCGAGCGGTAGATCCCGCCGATAGTAGCCGCCAGGATCACATCCGGATCGGCGAGGCCAACGCTGGGGTCGACCACCAAACGATACACGTAGTCGAAGTCGTCATCGAACTGGCTGGGGTTGCCCGACTGCGTCCCTACCAACGCCGACCACGTCACACCGTTATCCGTCGACTTGTAGACGCCGTCGCCGCGGTAGAATGCGCTTTTGTAGCCGTTCTGCGAGCCAAGAACCTCGCCCATGCTGGCGTACCAGATGCGGCTGGACCGCACACTCTGCACGATGGAGGTCACACTGGGAAGCTGCTCGTTCGTGGTCACCTGCGTCCATGAGTTTCCTCCGTCAGACGAGCGCCAGATGCCGCCCGACGCGGCACCTGCAAGGATGATGCTCGGGTTGGTACGGTCGTAGGCGAGCGCCCGCGTGCGCCCTCCCGTGCGGTATGGCCCACGTGCCTGCCAGTTCGTGCCCGTTTTTCCAGCGGTCCAGTCCGCCGTGGACCGTGCGGGAAGCTGCGTGGCAAACTCAAGCTCTCGGGCACGGATGCCGGGTGGGATCTCGCCCGTGGCCGGGTCGCGCAGCTTCATCTCCTCGAACGCCTTGCGGTCGTGCGGCGCATCGTTGGAGTCATAGAGCAGAGAGTCGAGAGCTGGGCGCATGGCGATCCAGGTCAGCGCGGCGACGCCAAGGATGAGCGCAGCGGTAGCGATGTAGGAGATAGGGCGACGCATAGGGGGATGCTCGTTGTAAAACAGCCTGATATCGCGATAGACTGGAACGCTCTGCCGAAGGGGACATGGCTCCGTAACCTTCCCGTGGCCCCAGCGTTGAACGAGCACATTCACACCGCGACTGCTCCGTTATGCCGAACGACACCACTGCCCTGCGCGACTACCTCATCGGCACGGCCGTCAGTCTTTACGAGGCTGATGGCAAGCCCCTGACGGCACGGCGCATCAGCGAAGCGGCGGGCGTCTCGCAGATGGAGTTCTACAGCGTCTTCGACCACGTCGACGAGGTGCTGCCAGCGTATTACACCTCACGCATCGACGCCTTCGTAGGTATCCGTGCGGACATCGCCGAGTACGACACGTTCAGCCTGGACGAACGTATCTCCACATTCATCTTCGTCCTATTCGACCTCCTCGAAGCCGACGCCGCGTTCGTCGCGCACAGCTTCCCGGAGCTACAACGGCGCGGACGGCTCGGCGACTTTCGCGAACGCATCACGAAAGAGTACGCGCTTATCCTCGACTCGCCCGACATTCCCGCCCTCAACCAGATGGCGACGGGCAAACCGTGGCTGCACCGCCGCTTGGCGAGCCAGCACCTGTCGCTCGTCGACTTCTGGTGCCGCGATGCGAGCGCACAGCGCGAGCAAACCACCGCGCTCGTCGACAAGTACGTCGCCTTCTTCGCGGATGTCGCCACGTTTCGGGGCGTGGAGCGCGGCGTGGATCTGGTGCGCTACCTGCAGCAGGTGGGCGAAATCAACGTGCGCTGGATTCCGTTTGTGGGCCGCTACCTAGCTGGCGACGAGACGACATAGCGCAACTACCCCCTCGCTTTATTCCATCACGACGTACTCGCCGTAGAGCGGGTCATCGTAGCGGCCGTGCGCTTGGTAATCGGGGTTGTACGCACGCGTGCCGTCGGCAGCAACGCGGTAAAGGAACGGCGACTGCATAAGCCGCTCCAGGTGCCAACGCCCATCGCGGCCCGCCGGAATGTCCACGCCCTCGCCATAGACCATCAACCCGCCCTCGGCGTCGATCTCGTGCTGTGGCGCGAGCAGGCCGTATTCGTGGCTGACGTTGATGAGCTTGTGCCCAAACTCGTGGGCCAGCACTTTCTGGCTGATAAACAGGTTTTGCATCGAGATGACGCCGCGCAGCCGTTTGGGAATGCGATCCTCGTACAGGTAGGTCGGAAACGACAGCGCATTCACCGGATCGGATTGGAGCGACCACGCGCCGTCGCTAGCCTGCTCGTAGTACGCCATGTACACATCGCGCAGGCCTACGAGGTAGATCGTCCGGTCGTTCAGCGGATCGGGCTCGATGAGCGCTTCGAAGAGCGCAGTAGCCTCGGGCGCCAGCGCCGTCTGCTGATCGTGCATCTTGTTGTAAAGGATGGGATAGCTGCCCTGAACCTCACCTTGCATCACGTTGGCGCGGATGGTGAGCCACGACGTGTCGGGCACGGCGAAGGTCTTGATCCAGAGCACATTCAGGTCAATCCCGACATCGGCGTAGATGGCCTTGGCGTATTCCAGCCGCTCCAGCAGCGTCTCCATCGGGACGCGGCTGGTGTAGCGCGGATCGTCGGTCTGCGGCACGTACACGCCGATGTCCACCTTCGGCACCTCGGGCGGTAGGCTGGCTTGCAACGCCTCTACGACGTCGGCCCCTACGATGGTGACGTTGGGCAGGCGGGTACGGGCGTCCTCTTGGGCGAGGCATCCGATCAAGAGCAGACAGGCCAGAAGCGTAGCGAGGTATCGCATGGAAGGCGGCGGGCATGGTGTATTGTGACGCCCTCTGAATATAGGCATACGGCAGGCGCCACCAGTTCCTGGTCCCGTTCAGGCGTGCGCTTCCCACCTTGTTGCCTTCTCTGTGGAACGCGGCCTCCAAGGCGGACTTGAAGGCTGCACTTCTGATAGCCCGATTGGAGAGCATGATGGCAGAGCCGAAGGAGGGCTTGCGCGATACCGCCGTACCCGCCTCGAAACTAGAGCGCAGCGCGATTGCTGCCAAGGCTGGCCTGAAGGTGGGCGGCAACTACGCCCGCTACCTCGCCCGCCGCGCGGTAGGCCGCGCCAACACGCCCGAGGCCAAGCAGGCGCTACACCGGCAGAACGCGCAAGACCTGTACAAGGAGTTCACCAAGCTGCGCGGCACCGCCCTGAAGCTGGCGCAGTCGATGAGCCTCGACACGGGCACGCTGCCGGATGAGTTCGTGGAGGTGATGACGCAGGCGCAGTACAGCGTGCCCCCCATGAACCGCGCCCTGGTGCGCAAGATCATCCGAGACGCGCTGGGGCACTACCCCGAGCAACTCTTTGCGGCGTTCGACGGGCAGGCCTTGGCCGCCGCTTCCATCGGGCAGGTCCACCGCGCCACGCTGCACGACGGCCGTAAGGTGGCGGTGAAGGTGCAGTACCCCAACGTCCGCGACACGATCACGTCGGACCTGGCGCTGGGCAAGACGCTGATGAAGCGTTTTGTCAAAGCAGACAACATCGACGCGTACGTCAAGGAGGTGGGCGCACGGCTCTACGAAGAGACGGACTACCTGCATGAGGCGAAGCAACTCGACTTCTTCAAGCAGCAGTACGACAGCGACCTCATCCTCACCCCTGAGCCCATCCACGAGCTGACTCGTATCAACGTGCTCACGATGACGTTCATCGAGGGCGTTCACATGGACGCCTTCCTCGCGAGCCAGCCGCCGCAAGAGCGCATCGACTGGTACGGGCAGCGGCTGTGGGACTTCATCCACGAGCAGATCGCCAGCAACGTCCGCACCATCCACGCTGACATCCACCCCGGCAACTTCCTCTTCCGCGAGGACGGCAAGCTGGGCGTGCTCGACTTCGGCTGCGTCAAGACTTTCCCGCAGGGCTTCCGCGACGCGTTCCTGCTGCTCTTCCACGCCCAGATGGAGCGGGACACCTCGGCAGTGCGCGCGCTCTTCCACGAGGTGGAGCTGTTGCACGACGGCCAAGATGCGGCCACGCAGCAGCGCGTGTTCGACTTCTTCACGCACTTCGGCCAGCTGATTCTGCGCCCCTACCGCCAAGCCACGTTTGACTTCGCCGACCCCACGTTCCGCGATGACCTCAACGCCAGCTTTATGGAGGCCACCCAGCTCAACGAGGTCGTGGGGTCGGAGCACTTCATCTACATCAACAAAGTCATGGTGGGGCTTTTCGGCTTGCTCTTGCAGCTTCGCCCCACGATCGACACCGCTTACAGCCTCGGCCTCCTGAACCAGACCATCGACGGCATCAGGGCGCAGGCGTAAACGAGTCGCTCGGCAATGCCCTTCCCCCGCCCCCAAAACTGCTGTAGATTGATGCGCCTTACCCCACCAGCCATTAGCCACCTGTTTCCTATGCGTCTACGTCTCGCTGTAGCAACGCTTGTCCTACCTGTCCTTTTCTTCACGGCATGCGACAGCAACGACCAGTTCGACGAACAGCCCATGCCCCGCGAGGTGGCCGATGAGGACTACACCGTCACCGATAGCGGCCTCAAGTACTTCGACTTTGACCAAGGTGCTGGCCCTGAAGCAGCCGAAGGCGATTCGCTACTTGTGCTGTACAACGGATGGCTCACCAACGGGCTTTTGTTTGACAGCAGCCTGTTTACGGGGCGCCCGTTCCCTGTCATCTTGGGGCAAGGCCGTGTGATAGCCGGCTGGGAAGAAGGGCTGCTCGGGATGCGCGAGAATGGCACGCGGCAGATTGTCATCCCACCCGACTTGGCCTACGGCGACCAAGGTAGCGGTGCCACCATCCCACCGGGTGCTACCCTGATCTTTGAGGTGGCCGTAGTTGAATTGCGTGACGCGTCAGACTGATGCCCGTAGCTGGGTCACACAAAGTTCACTGGCTGGCATCTTGCTCCTGCTCAGGCACAGATTGTATCATTATCAGCCTGTTCATTATGGAGACTGTAGCTCAGTCGGTTAGAGCGCCAGGTTGTGGCCCTGGAGGCCGTGGGTTCAAATCCCATCAGTCTCCCCGGTGCAATGCACCCTCTGCCGCGTTCGTCTAGGGGTCTAGGACGCCGGCCTTTCACGCCGGTAACACGGGTTCAAATCCCGTACGCGGTACCTTCTAAAAATCCTTGCTGTAAGCCTTGTTTTGACAAGCTCTTGCGGCGAGGGTTTTTTCGTTTATACAGGTAATTTTACCTGCTATTTACCCAGGGGCACTCTGGTACGGACTGAATCCAAGGCGATGCCCGCCACAATGCCTAGCCCCCCGGTCACGTTAGAGATGGGCTCCCGACGATCTCGATCGGCGCGGGTGCGAGCGAAACGGGCGTAGGCTTCGGTGCTACGCACGAGCCCGATATCGACGTCGTGGATGGGCAGCGGCGTGGTGCGCGCGTCTACGAGGATGGCGTACACGCCCGTCCACTCATACTGCTGTGCCTGCGGCTGCCAAGCCGTTTGCTCACTGAACACCTCTTCTGCCAACAGGAAGAAGTCGAGCACGGTGGCGGTGAACGGGACGACCGGCGCGAGGCGAGTCTGAATCCAGTACATACTGTCTGCGGGGCTGTAGTCTGGCGGACGGGACCACCGCAAGGTGACCTCAATCGGATAGATAAACCCTTCGTCGAGCGTCACCCCGAGCGAGTCGAGGTTGAACCCTTCAAGCAGCACGGCCTCTACGGGCACCTCGGGCACCCTTACCTCAATGCTATCCAGAGCTATCCGAGGAGGGATGAGGCCACTTGCACGGGCTTGGCGTCCGTCTTGCTCTACCTCGATGGTGAAGGGCGTCCGCTCGCGCAGCCCGGTGTCAGCGATGTATATCCCGCGAGCGCCCTGGGTAAACAGGCGTGCTCCGTCTGTGGTGCGCGCCCGTACGGTGGCTCCATCAACGAGCGCATCCTCCAGGCTGTAGCGGTCGTCCAGGCTGCCCGAGCGGCGCACCACCACACGGGGCATGCTGGGGGCTGCCTCAATGAAGGCCTCGATGACTAACTGCTCCTCGGCCCCGGGGCCGCCTGAGTCACACGCCGCCCCGCCTACTACGACGCATAGCACGATACCGAGTCGGCGCATCATATCGACGCCTGCAGTTCAAGAAGTGGCAAGAACGGCAGCCCTAGGCGGTCCTCGCCTTGGAGGGTCGCCTGATCGGGGTCGTAGAACCGGTCGAAGACGTTGCGTCGGTTGAGGAGGTTATAGAGTTGCAGTTCCGCCTCCCACGCCACCCCGCCCCAGCCGAAGCGGTAGCCTACCGAGACGTCAAAGCGCATGTAGGCGGGTAAGCGTCCGTTGTTGATGTCGGGGCGGTGGAGGTAGCGTACAGGCTCGGCGTCGAACGGGCCTTGCACGGCGTAGCGGGCTTCGGGCACGGTATGCGGATAGCCACTGCGCACGGTACCCGCCAGCGAGATGTCCCAGCGGCGGCCCACGCGGGCCAGCACCGTCCTGACCTCCCGGGGCACATCAAACCGAGCCGGACGCAACGCGTCGTCCCCCAGCTCGGGCGCGCGGTCTAGTGTGCGCCCCCCCGCGTAACTGGCCCACAGCTGCCACGGGCCGCGCGCATAGCGAGCCGAGAACTCGATCCCATAGGAGCGCCCCACGCCAGGTGTGTACTGCCCCAGCAGCGTGCCCACGTCGATACCCGGTCCGATGAGGCCATCCTTGACACGAAACGGGTCTTCGGGCAGCAGGATGTCGCGGAGGTCGCGCCAGTAGGCATCGGCGGTGACGGTGAGGTTGGGCAGGGGCCGGCTCTCGGCGCCGATCGACGCCTGGCGTGATCGTCCGGGGCGCACCTCGTCGCTGGCGGGAATCCAGCGGATGGAGACCAGGTCGTAGGCGAACGAGTAGCGGTCGCGGAGGTGCTGCAGGTACTGCACCTGACGGCTGAAGCCACCGCGCAGGATGAAGTAGACGGGATCGAAGGTGTACTGCGCGAAGAGGCGCGGCGTCACGTAGAAGTACTGCCCCTCGCTGAACGAACTGACGCGCAGGCCAGGCTGGATGCGCAGGCGTGCCGTGGGGCGCCACGTGTCTTCCACGTAGGCCGCGAAGTCCATCGCCTCCACGCGGTTCGTGTTCGTCAGCGTGTCCTGCGCCGTTGCCGACCGCTGGATGCGTCCATCCAAGCTCGACCGAAAGCGATGCTGGACGGCCTGAATGCCGAAGTGAAGCTGGTGCTGCTGCGAATGCACGTAATCGGCCGCGATCCGCACCCCGATGTCGCGCAGCCGCACGCGGTACTGCGAGGCGAGCAGCGCGCTGCTGGTGGGCCGGATGACGGATCCTTCGGTGGCGTCGTACGCCGAGTTGTACACGTTGACAGAGACAAAGAACCGGCTGGAGAACAGGTACTGGTAGCGCATGGCGTAAAGCCGATTGCCCCAGTCTTGGTCCACCTCGAAGAAGAGGTCGGCGGGGCGCAGCCACGACGAGAAGTCGAGCGAGAGGTCGAACGGCAGCCGCAGGTCGAGCACATCGCGCCCCCGGTAAAAGCTGAACGAGAGCTTACTGCGGGGCGTGACGTCCAGGCTGAGCTTCGCGTTCCAGTCGTAGAAGTAATACCCCGTCCGCAAGGTGTCGCGCTGGCCGGCGGCGTTGGCCACAGGATGTTGCTGGCCGATGAGCTTGTCGAGGTAGGAGCGCCGCCCCGACAGCATGAACGATGCGTTGGGCGTGATGGGGCTCTCGATGACAAACCGCGCGCTCAACAGGCTGAGGGCCGCTTGGGCCTGCGGGGCATCGCGGTTGCCGTCGCGCAGTTGGGCTTCCATGACCGAGGACAGGCGGCCACCGTGCTCGGCCGGGAAGGCGCCGCGCCATAGCTTGACCTCCTGGAACGTCTCCGTCTGGAACGTCGAGATCAGGCTGAAGGCGTGCCAGGGATGGTACACGGGCGCACCGTCGATGAGGTAGAGGTTCTGATCGGGCGTACCGCCTCGGATCACCATGCCGCCGTTGACCGAGCCCAGCTTGTTGATCCCCGGCATCCATTCGAGCGTGTGGAAGAGATCGGCCTCGCCGCCGAACGAAGGCAGCGCTTCCACCTGTTGCACGGGCATATTCAGCAGTCCTGGCACAACCTGCAGGCTCGCCCGATTGCGGCGCTCGTCTTCGATGGTGACGTCGCCTGCCACGAAGGCTTTGGGCTGCAACGCAATACGTGCCCGCTGGTTGATGGCCAGCAGCGTATCCTGCACCTCATAGCCAAGGTAGGAGAACCGCACGTAGTGCAACCCTTCGGGCATAGACGGCAATGCGAAGTAGCCCGCCTCGTTGGTGATCGTCCCAATCTGCCAGGCCGGCAACGCGACGTGGGCGCTGGGCAACGCTTCTCCCGTCTCGGCATCTGTCACGAACCCGGTCAGTATGCCGCGGCGCTGCGACGGCAGGACGGGCTCGGCTACCGTATCCGTCACGATGACGTACTGCCCCCGCCGCACGGCTTCGGCCTTGAGCCCGGTGCCCCGTAGCAAGCAGGCCAGCGCTTCCTCGAAACTGGTGCCCTCGTAGCGGCACGACGAGCGCTTCCCGCGCACCAAGCGCTGGGCGAATACAAGGTCCACGCCCGTCTCAGCACGGAAGCGCCGCAGCCCTACGTCCAGCGGCTCGGCCTCGGTGCTGACCACGATGCGCTGCGCATGTACCTCGGGGGCCATGCCGCTCCAGACAAGCAACATCCCCCCCAGGAGTACGCTCCAGATGACGGCAGCACGCAACATGCTCGAGACACGGTTGACCAACGATTCAGCCCAACGCCTTACCGACGTAGCGGTTGTGTAAAACGTTACGCGAGGCCCACCAATGCGTGTAGCATGAGGCTACACGCTCCCCTCATCAGAGAAAACCGGGGCATTTGTGTACGGATTTCGCCATTCCAAGCAGGTGGACCTATCAGAATCCTCGAAAATGCCGTATTATGCACGGACCCACGGTAGTCATGCGGGCTCCACTCGGACTTTCCAACACAACCCGATGGCCTAGCCATGAACCGCAAACTCTCTCTCCTTTCTGTTCTTTTCCTCATCGCTGCCATCCCTGTGCAGGCGCAATTTGTGCTCAGTGCGGTAGGTGGGCTCTCCATCACGCCTCGCGTCGGCATCCACGGCTTCGAGACCGACGGCGTGGGGTATGAGCCTGAGCTGAGCTACGGCCTGACCGTGGGCTATGGCCTGACTGAACGCATTGGCGTCAGCGTAGCATCGGACTTCGGCAGCGTGGATGGCAACCCGATGTTCCACACGGATGCCACCGTACGCTTCACCCACCGCGATGTACAATCGGCATGGCGGCCCTACCTCGGTTTAGGCGTGGGCTACCTCAGCATCGATGTGGGCGCGGCCACGCTCGACAGCGTAGGCCCCAAGCTCGAGTTGGGCACGGCATACTTTGTGACCCCCTCTATTGCCGTAGACCTTGGCCTGCAGGTCACCTCGATCGACGTAGACCGCGAGGCAGGCGCTCCGATCATTTTCCGGGACAGCCAAAACCTGCGTAGCGGACGGCTGATGGTAGGCGTATCGTTCTACGTGAACTGACCAACGCACGCCTCCGTCATGTTTTGCCCTGACCGATCTGGGCGCTCCTCAACGGAGTGCCCATTTCTTTTGCACCCCCACGTGTAGCGCATTCCGGCACTTTATTGGGGCCGCACCTGAGACTGCGTCTTATTGGCCCAGGCGTTCAGCCAGCAGCTGGAATCGCGCTCGTTGTTCAGCGGCCAGAACAACACAAGAAGCATACACGCATCTTTTGACGACCATAATATCCACCAAACGAAGGTTATTCCTCCCCTGCCCTCCTCATTTTGGCAAGGTGCTTGTCTAGGGTCATTGATGTCGCTTGCGGCCAAGAACTCCCACCATAATGTGACTTATTTTACACCATACTTGATGCATTTTTTAACAAACACCACAAAATCAGCCACACTTGGTCCTGCTGTGCATTGGCGGCGTTCGTTTTCCCACAACCAGCATGGATTCTACCATGAAACGTTCGCTTCTCTTCTCCATCTTCCTTCTCTGCGCCGTACCGCTGCACGCACAAAGCGTGCTCAGTGCCATCGGCGGGCTCTCAGTAACACCTAGAACAGGCTTTCAGGGCTTCGAGACGGATGGCGTAGCTCTTTCTCCAGCTTTCAGCTACGGCGCGACGGTTGGCTATGGTCTCAACGAGCGCATCAGCCTTGCCCTGGCCCTCGACTCGGGCGCCAGCGGCGATGACCGCATGACACACGCCGACGTTTCCGTACGACTCATGGGCCGGGGGATCACGTCAAATATCCGGCCATACGCTGGCCTTGGTGGCTCCCTGCTCAACCTTAAATATGACAATGAATCTACAACTGGAATTGGCGGTAAATTTGAGTTCGGCGTCAGTTTGTTTGTCAACCCGTCGATGGCTATCGACATCGGCATGCAGTTTAGCTCCGTCGAGATCGAGCGAAACACGGCCTTCAGTTACTCGATCCGCGATAGCCAAAATCTGCGCAGTGCTCGGCTCACAACAGGCGTCACCTTCTATATGAACTAATCCTACTGTTCCCCGACGCCTACCGGTCGTCCGCCCAGCTTTTCGAACGTGCCAGGGCCTTACTCCAACCCTGACGCAGGCGGACGGCCACATCGGCGCTCATCTCGGGCTCAAACACGTGTTCGATGCCCCATTGTGACTTGACGGCGTCGATGCTGTCCCAGTAGCCGACGGCCAGTCCGGCCAAGTAGGCTGCCCCAAGCGCCGTCGTTTCCGAAACGTTGGGGCGGACCACGGGCACATGAAGCATATCCGCCTGAAACTGCATGAGCAGGTTGTTGGCCGTGGCACCGCCGTCCACACGCAATTCAGCAAGGTCGATGCCTGCATCAGCCTGCATGGCTTCGAGCACATCGGTGACTTGGTAGGCGATGCCTTCGAGGGCGGCGCGGGCGAAGTGCCCCGCCGTGCTGCCTCGCGTGATACCCGCCACGATGCCACGAGCATACGGGTCCCAGTGCGGCGCACCCAAGCCCGCAAAGGCGGGGACGAGGTACACGCCGCCATTATCCTCAACCGTCTGTGCGAGTGCCTCCACATCGGCGGACGACTTGATGACGCCCAGCCCATCGCGGAGCCATTGCACCACGGCGCCTGCAATGAATATGCTGCCTTCGAGCGCGTATTCTACCCGTTCGCCCAGCTTCCAGGCGACGGTGGTGAGCAGGTTGTTGTCCGAGGCGATGGCCTGCTCGCCTGTGTGCATCAGCATGAAGCAGCCCGTGCCGTACGTGTTCTTCACCATGCCCGGCTCCACGCACATCTGCCCAAACAGCGCCGCCTGCTGGTCGCCCGCGATGCCTGCGATGGGGATGGGCGCGTCGAACAAGCCAGTGGCGGTGTGCCCGTAGATCTCGCTGGACGATCGCACGTCGGGAAGTACGGCACGCGGCACATCGAGCAGGGTCAGCAGGTCATCGTCCCAGTCGCAGGTGTGAATGTCGCAGAGCAGAGTGCGCGAGGCGTTGGTGGCGTCGGTGACGTGCGTGGTGCCGCCCGTCAGCTTCCAGACGAGCCAGCTATCGATAGTACCGAAGGCGAGTTCGCCCTTGGCGGCGCGTTCCCGGGCACCATCCACTTGATCCAAGATCCAGGCGACCTTGGTGCCAGAGAAGTAGGCATCGAGGACGAGGCCTGTTTTCTGCTGAATGACGCTGGCGTGGCCCGCCGCGCGGAGCCGATCACATATGCCCGCCGTGCGCCGGTCTTGCCACACGATGGCGCGGTGGATCGGCTCGCCCGTTGCTCGATCCCACACTACCGTCGTCTCGCGCTGGTTCGTGATGCCGATGGCCGCGATATCGGTTGCCGCTACGCCGTTCTCCGCCAGTACCTGGCGCATGACGCCGAGTTGGGTCGCCCAGATCTCGTTGGCATCGTGTTCCACCCACCCTGGCTTCGGGAAGTGCTGCGTAAACTCGCGCTGCGCCACGCCGCAGATGCGACCGTCGTGGTCGAAGAGGATGGCACGCGAGCTGGTGGTGCCTTGGTCTACGGCGAGGATATAGGACATGGCGCGTCGAGATGCGGTGCGAGAGTGGATGCGCAAGTAAAAGCGCTTCCGTCTCGTTTGCAACCCCAACGACGCAATCCCTCTCGGCCTACTCTTCGTACGTGGCGATGGGGGCGCGGATGAGCACGTCGGGGATGCCGAAGCCATCCACTAGCGCCTCGGCGTGCGGGCGCAGTTCGCCGCAGAGCGCGTTGATCTCGCTGCGGATGGCTTTGGCCTTGACGCCTTCGAAGCCGCCGCTCGCCATGAACCAGCTGGCATCGGCGTCGAGCGCGTGGAGGGCATAGAGCGTGCAGAGGTCGCTCAGCACACCGCGCAGCGGGTCGCCGTCGTCCAACGTGGCGATGGCTGTTTGAAACTGCACCAGAGCCAGGTGCTCGGCAAACGCCTCACCGAGTTTCACGAGGTGGTCTTGGCAGGCGATGAAAGCATGGAAGGGATCGACACCGTCGTCTAGGCGCTGCTTCATGCGCTGCGCCGCCGTCACCAGCAGCCGACGCTCGCGGTAGGCCAGCGCGTCGCGGTGAAACGCCGCGTCGCGCAGGTGCTCGCGCGTGGCGAGGCGGGCCGTGATCGGATTGAGCGTGCGCAGGCGCTCGGACGCCATCTGCGCCACGTACTGGACCATGCCGAAGAGCCGCATGTCGTGGAACGACTGCCGGAACGCCGAGAGCAGCGACTTGGACACCTGCAGCATGAGCACGGTGTTGTCGCCCTCGAAGGTGGTGAAGATGTCGGAGTCGGCCTTGAGGTCGGCGAAGCGATTGACGGCGAGGTAGCCCTGTCCGCCGCAGGCCTCGCGGCACTCCTGCAGCGCGTGGGTGGTGTGCCACGTCGCCATCGCTTTGAAGGCGCTCGCCATCGACTCCACTTCCTCGGCGGTGTCCGGCGTGCGGCGGGCGAAGCGGTCGGCCAGGTCGAGGCCCGTGAAGTGCAGCGCGTAGGTGCGCGCCACGAGCGGCAGCAGGCGGCGCTGGTGCGTCAGGTAGTCCATCAGCAGCACATCCGGCCCGT
>JBCDJT010000015.1:0-58531 GCA_038747545.1 Bacteroidota bacterium | reverse complement strand
TGCCCTACGACCGTATGCACCACAACGACGGCCTAACCTTCGCCGCGGGCGACTACATCCTGGCCGACATCGGCAACGTCTATGCGATCTACCTGCCGAATGGGGGATCGCCTGAGTTGGAGATGAAGGACTTCAAGGCGCCGTTCCGCGTGCAGTGGTTCAACCCGCGCACGGGCGGGGCCTTGCAGGACGGCAGCATGGCCTCGGTGATGGGTGGCAGCTCGCTTGTGCCCCTCGGCGACCCGCCCAGCGACCCCGATGAAGACTGGGTGGTGCTGGTCACGCGGGAGTAAGTACAGGGCCGACATCAATTTGCTAAACGGGCTCGAAACGCTTCTGGAGACACTACCTCAACCTGTGGGAAATCAACCTGCCTTAACGCCTCAAAGTGGCGGTCGTATGTCACGATGCAGTCTGCCTGCCCAGCAATGGCGCAATCGACGAACTTATCGTCATCAGGGTCGGCTTTGATCAGGTACCAGTTGTAGCGCGGATCAACACGCTCTACTGCGATGCCTTCTTCCAGCAGGCCCATCACGGCTTCGGCGGCTTGTGTGCCCATATTTCGAGCGATTAGCTCCTCGTACTCAAGCAGAATGGCTGATGATACCAGGAGTTGGTATCGCTCTGCGATCAGCGCTTGGTAGATCCAATGCAGGCTGGATCGTGAGGAGATGGACACCAGCAAGACGTTGGTGTCGATAACGACCCGCAAATCTGTCACGGTGTATGGCGCTGATGCCCGCGTGCCAAGCGGTCTAATTCGTCGGGCGTCCACCCCTTCTCATCCACCGTATTATCGGCAGCTTCTGTGGCGCGTTGTGCCAAGTAGCGGGTGATCATGCGACGGATCTCCAGCCAATCTTCGTCCGGCAGGTTAGTCCGCTGAAACAGCGCCAGAAGGTCCAGTTGCGGCTTCGTCAGTCGTTCTTGCAGGATGTCAGCCATAATACCAATCTAGTCTGAGGTGACTTGAGATGTGTTGCAGCCTAGCAGCCCGTAAAGGTTCCAAGAGGCCCGAAAACGGAACATCTGGCCCGCCGGAGTTGAAACCAGCGAGGAGGTAAACATGCTCAGGTCCACACTGCGCCCAGTGCAGCTAGCAGCACGCCAAGCAGGCCGCGCAGCTTGGTGAAGGCGCGCTTCACCTGCATCTTCACTGCCGCTTCCGAGGTGCCGATGGCCTTGGCAATCTCCTCGTAGCGGTACCCGTATTCGCGCATCTCCAGAATCGTTTGCGCCTTCGGCGAGAGCTGCGCCAGCGCCCGCTCCAAGTCGATGCGTAACCCGCTGGGCTGCGGTTTCAGCGCAGGCTCGGGCAGGTTCTCTTGCGCGACAACCGTCTCCTTCGGCCCATAGCGACCGCGATATAGGTCTTGCAATTCGAACAGCGCGGCTTTCATGGCAAACGCCTTGAGCCGGGCGGTGTCCTTGAGGTCGGGCAGGCCACGGTGGATGCGGACGAGCGTGTTCTGAATCAGGTCGTCTACCTCACTCCGAGCGCCCACACGCTTGACGAAGAACGCCCGCAGGATGGGCTCAATGGCGCTCAGTAGCTGCGTTAGGGCGGCCTCATCACCAGCTTGTGCGCGGGCCACAACGGCTGGGGCTAAAGCGCGCACATCAGCCATGAGGGAGTCGAGGGTCAGGTCGTAGGAAGGCCGAGCACAAGCGCCAGCGCACCGTCAGCCGCGCTTGCGGTTACCGGGGCGCGGCTTGCGGCGGCCCTTGTTCGAAGCGGTGGGCGGCTTGTACTGGAACGTGCGGAAGGTGTGCCCGGCTTGCACACCTAGCGCCACGCGTACCTCGGCCAGCGGCAGGTCTTCCCACGTACCATCGCGGTGGGACACGCCAACGGTATCCCGAAAGATGTCGACCTTGCGGATCCGTCCTTCACCATGTGTGGTGCGCACCGGCCTGCCTACCTCAGGGAAGTACTGGAGCATGTCCATGTATTGCTCCAGCTCGTAGTTGAGGCAGCACTTGAGGCGCCCGCACTGGCCACTGAGGCGGACCGGGTTGAGCGGCAGGTTTTGGATGCGCGCCGCGGTCGTAGTGACAGGTTTAAACTCCTCCAGCCATGTAGAGCAGCACAACTCTCGTCCGCACGAGCCCATGCCGCCCAGCCGCGCCGCCTCATCGCGAGCGCCAATCTGCCGCAGCTCCACGCGCGTCTTAAACCGCCGTGCCAACTCGCGCACCAGCTGGCGGAAGTCCACGCGGTTGTCGGCGGTGAAGTAGAACGTGACCTTCTTGCTGTCAAACTGCCATTCTACATCCACCAGCTTCATGGGCAGTTTCATCTGGTCGATGGTCTGGCGCCCAATCAGGAACGTCTCGGCCTCGCGCTCCTTGTTCGTCTCTGCTTGCTCAATGTCGGTAAGCGTGGCCCGGCGGACGAGGTTGGGAAAGTCCGCATCGTCTGCCATGCTGCTGGTGCGCACCCGCAGCCGCACCAGTTCGCCTGTCATGTTGACGCTGCCGAAGTCGACGCCCCGGTCGGCGGCCACAACTACAAAGTCGCCGGTGACGATGTCGAGGCGCTGCGTGTTTTGGTAGATGCCCTTGCGCCCGCCCTTGAAGACGACCTCCACCAGGTCAAACACCTCGGTGGGTGCGCCGATGCTCATGTCTGTGAGCCAGTCGAAGACGTGCATAGCGGGGCATGCCGATGTGCCCGCCCGGCCTGTGCTGGACCCGCAGCCGCCGTTGCCGCCGCAGCCTGCGCCGCAGCTTCCGCCCACACTACACGAACTGCATCCCATGACGGCTTATTGGATGGATTGGTGAAACGAACGGCTCACGATACTGCTTGAAGCGCTTGCTCGGGCAGCGGGACGAACAGCCCGGGCACTGTATGCCCGCGCATGGCCCGCCCCAACGCATGCGCCAGGACGATCAACAGCAGGTTGATATGCACGTTCCGCTCCACAAGCTCCCTGGCCTCTTCCACCAGCTCAACCATGGCCTCCAGGTTGGCGCTGGGCACCTTCTCGCAGAAGTTGCGGATGGCCTCGCGCTGATCGATGTTGACGAGCGGGGCTTCTGCGCCGAGGGTACGGTAGAGCAGCAGGTCGCGCAGCCAGCTGAGCATGAGCCGCAGCATGCCCTTCACGCGCTCGCGCCCCGTGCGGCCCATCTCCTCCACGCGGTCGGCCAACTGGTCGATGTTGCGGGTGTAGGCGTGCCGGAAGAAGACGAGCACCAGCTGGCGGTCGGCCAGCAGCGTTTCGTTCTCGGCGAGGTCGAGCGCACGGCTGTACGAGCCGTCGGCCATACGGGCAAGCATGCCAGCCCGGTCGCTGGCGATGCCGTCGCGGGTGGTGAGGGCGTGCTCGATGGCCGCCGCCGGGAGTGGGTCGAAGCGGAGGCGCTGGCAGCGTGACAGGATGGTGGGCAGCATGCGGTCCAGGCGGTTCGTTGTGAGGATAAAGACCGTCTGCGGCCCCGGCTCCTCCAACAGCTTGAGGAAGGCATTGGCGGCCTCGGTGCGCAGCAGGTGCGCATCGGTGAGCAGCGCGATCTTGTACCGCCCCTCCACGGGCTTGAAGCTCATGGTTCGCCGCAGCGCCTCGTTCACGCGCGCCACCGAGTAAAACGCCTGCTTGTTCGACGTCTTGGCCGGGTCAGTGAGCGACGGGCGCCGCACGAAATCGACAGCGGCGTACGGATGCTCAGCCAGCCGCTGTACGCGCGCCGTGAGGTCGTCCACGCTCACATCTTTGGGCGCCGGGAAGAGGACGTGGAGGTCGGGGTGAATGAGGCGTTCGACCTTGCGGCACGCCGCGCAGCTTCCGCACGGCGCGGCCGATGCGTTTTGGCACAGCAGCGTCTGCGCTAGCGCCAGCCCCGCCGCCCGCTTCCCGGTGCCGTCGGGGCCATGGAAGAGATAGGCATGGGCCACACGGCCACGCGCCACAGTTTGTTGTAGCGTGTCCTTTACGCGGTCCTGCCCGAGTACCGATTCCCAGCCCATAGCGAGGGTGGCTGCTGTTATGATGTACATGGTGTAGGCCCGAAGGTACGAAAAAGCCGCCCCCGCTGGCGCCACCGCGTGGCGCACGAGATGCCTACCCGCCCCCGTCCGGTCTGTGAAGAAGCGTCACAGCCACGAGCTCATGTTTGGCGCCGTCTGTGCCGATGCGTATTTTAGCGCCCCTTTTCGGTGCGGCGCGGTAGCTCAGCTGGTTAGAGCGTCGGATTCATAACCCGGAGGTCGAGAGTTCAAGTCTCTCCCGCGCCACTCTGTAACGCCTGCGCTTCGTTTGAAGCGTGGGCGTTTTTCGTTGGTAGTGCCGCCAGATCAGCCTCGCCCGGCAGGAAAGATAGTGTGATTTCGGTCAAAACGATGGTCTGGGTGGCGCGAGAATCCTGACTGATCCTGCACAATACTGAGCAAACCTGTATACTCGCTACCGTCAGGCCTCGGCCATGACGCTTCCTGTTCTCCGATACATCCCCCTCCAAGGATAAACGCTATGAAACGTTCGTTTACCCCTTTCCTCCTTATCGCTGGCTTGCTGCTGATGGCAGGCTGTGCAGGTTCCAAAGCCGTCTCCGCCGACACCATCGTGGGCACGTGGGACTATACCATCGAAGGCCCTGGTAGCCCCTCAACGGGTACCTTCACCATCGAACAGTCGGGCGAAGAGCTGGTCGGTGAGATCACGGGCGAAGCGCTCAACGGCGACATCGCGCTCAGTGATATCGTCTTCGAAAACAAAATGGTGTCGTTCAAATTCGACAGTGGCCGCCTCGGTGAGATCGCCGTACGGGGCACTGTGGACGGCAGCACCCTCAGCGGTAGCATCGACGCCGTGGGGTACGAGGGCTTGCCATTGATGGCGACCAAGCAGATGGGCAACTAAGCCCGCATTCAGGCGCGGCTGCTCGGTATGTCTGGGGCGGCCGCGCCCACTTCATCTCCTGCCCCCGGCTGGCCTTGCACACCGTACCACAGCAAGGCGCCCGCGCTCAAACCTCACGCGCATCTCCAGGCGAGTTGCTGTCTACCACGCGCACAGGCAGCGGCTCGGTGGTAGCTCCTGTGTAGAGCGTGCGATGCGGGAATGGAATCTCGATGCCTGCCTCGTCAAAGGCGGCTTTGATGCCCACGTGGATGCTGGTTTTGAGTGTCAGCCAGTTCTCGCGTGCTGCCCAGACGGAGAACTGCAGGTTCAGCGCCGACTCGCCGTAGCCTTGGAAGATCACGACTGGCTCGGGCTCCTGAAGACACAGCGGTGTACTCGCGGCGACCGCGTGCAGCACCTCGGTGACGTGGTCCACATCCTCCTTGTACGCCACACCCACCATCACGTCCACGCGGCGGATAGGAAACCGACTGAGGTTCACGATCTCGCTCTTGATGAGTGTCTCGTTGGGCACCCGCACGAACAGGTTGTCGAACGTGCGCAGCTTGGCCGAAAGCAGGTCAATGGAGAGTACCTCGCCCGTGAGTGGACCTACGCGGATCACATCGCCGATGGCAAACGGCCGCTCACCTAGCAGGAAGAGTCCGCTGATCACGTTGGATGCCGAGGTCTGAGACGCAAAGCCGAGGGCCACGGTGAGGATGCCTGCCGCCCCCAAGAGCAGGCTGAGGTCGAAGCCCAACCCCTTGAGTGCTTGGGCAAAGAACAGCCCGAAGATGGTGTAGAACGCGATCCGCCGGATGAGCACGGCGCGGTGCGCGAGGCTGCCCGTAGAGAGGAGACGCACCAGCACCCGGCTGCCCAAGAGGCCGAGGATGACGCCAGCAGCCAGCTTGAGCACCGCTTTGAGCAGGCGCAGCAGAAACTCGGCGTTCACCTGCTCAGTGACGAGCGCCAGAAAGTCGCTCCAGAGGCTTGCTAGATCCATGGGGGCTACAGGCTGAACCAGCCGCTGATGCGGTTGATGATGGTGAGACGGCTTTTGCGGCGCGGCGGCACGAGCACCTGCGGCTGGGCGGCGTCCTCGGGCGGGCGGGTGTGCATCGTGATGGTCACGTTGTCTTGGTCGGCCTCACGCTCCACATCTACCGCCTGCGTCCAGAGGAAGTCGTGGATGGAGCGGTAGAGCGTCAGGTGCTCGGTCGGCAGCTTGATCCGCGTGAGGTGTAGCGGGTCGCTGCCCTTGTTGAGCACGTTCACCGGGGTCACGGCGCGGTTCATGCGCTTAGGCAGGTCATCCAAGACCAGCCGGGCATCTGTGCGGGAGGCGTAGCACAACTCGCCCTCCTGCGTGGACGGACCAAACCACGTGTCGGGCGGCCTGAGGGAGGGCAGCTCCGTCATCGCGTGGTTGCCCTCGCTGAAGCTGACCCAGAGCGGGGTGCTCACGTACAGCGTAGCCGCTTGCCCGGGTAGGATCCACAGCGGCGCCTCGGGCCGGACCACCACGGGCCGGTCTGCCAAGGCAGGCATCACCCGGATGGGCGCATCCTCGGTAGCCCGCGTGAAGCGCAGTGGCACCGCGCTTTCGGTGGCATGCCGGAAGGCACCGACCTGTTCGGCGTCGAGGGGCACCATCACGCGGGTGCGTACCTCCATCGGGTCGGCTTGCGCCTGCTGCACGAGGCGCCACTCGTTGGGGCGCCGCTCCAGCCAGACGTGCAGCGGCCCGATGTGCCAGCACGCGACCTCGCCTTCGGCCACGTGAAAGTCGCCCCACCATACGGCGGGCACAGCGGCATCGGGATCAGACATGGTAAGCGCTACGGCGTGAGGAGAGACCAGCGCAGAACGAGGCGGATGGGCACTGGATCCGCAGCGGTGCTAGGTGCCTAGCTCGGCTTTCAGTTGCTGGGCCGCCTCATACTGCTCGCCCGAGGCCACGCCCAGGCTGTCCAGGACGGTGGTGAGGCGGTCGAGAGCGTACCGGGCGCTGTCCATCTCGGCGAGGTCGCGGTATAAGCGGGTGATCACCAGTAGACCGTCGGTGTGCTCCAACCCCGTTGGTACGCCAGCGCTCATAGCTTTCGTATCCTGCATGACCATGCGCGCCTCCTCTAAACGGTCCGAGCGCCGCAGAATTTCGACGAGTGTGTAGCGGGCGTTCATACGCTTCTGATGTGGGTCGGCAAAGAGTGAGTCGAACTGAGCCGCGGCGTCTCGCGCAAGCGGCTCGGCCTCGGCAAGCCGGCCTACCTTCACGTAGGCGCCTGCCAGGTTAATCGTGAAGTCGGCTAAGTATTGATCAGGAGGCGAATAGGCGCTCCGCGCACGCGCTACGATACTCTCCAGCTGAGCAATGGCCAGCTCATAGTTTTCCTGAGCCAGATAGGTAAGCGCAAGGTTGTTTTCAATGATGATCGTGTCAGGGTGCTTGTCACCGACAACCTTCCTGATGTAAGATGCAGCCTCCTTGAACAGCGCCTCGGCGTCGTCCAGTTGTCCGAACTCTCGCCTCAGGCTCGCCATGCTGTTTAGCACGGCGCCCATAGCCTGGGGAATGACAGGTTTGATTGCCCTCAGGTCACTGAGCGCTGTTTCCCAGAGGGTGTCGGCGGCGACTAGGTTGCCGCTGATGCGTTGGTTGGTCGCCCAGGCGTGGTAGAGGCCTGCGCGCTCTATCCTCGGCGTATCGCCGTAGAGTTGGGCACTGATGTCTGCGAGTTCGCGAAAGAGGCTGTCGGCCTTCTCATAGCGGCCAATTGCAGATAGGAATCCCGCAAAACCATTCACGATCATCATGTGCGGTGTGCTCACTCGGCCATGTGCCGCCTCACCGTAGTACAGGGCTCGGTCAAAGGCAGCCTCTGCATCGGCGAACCGATTCTGTGCGATGTGCTTCTGCGCCAAGAACTGGTGCATATCAGCGAGGTTATTCTGGCCCTCAGCGCTTTCCATATCCTCGGCAAGCGCTGCTGATACGGTGAGTAGCGACTCGGCGCGGGCTACCTCGAACTGATCGAGGGCAATCTGAGCGCTGCCAAGGAGTGCCGTCAACGCTTCGTCGGGGGACGCTGCACGTGGTTCGAGCAGGGCGAGGGCCGCCTGATACAGAGAGTCGGCGTCAGCTAAGGCACCCACTTGCCGCATGGTCCAGCCGCGGTGGATCAACGCCTGCGCTCGTGGAAGGCGTGCAGCTGGATCATCCGCCAGGAGCTTATCCGCGACTTGTAGGATCGAGTCGGCGTCCTCGTACAGTGAGAGATTCGCGTAGACGCGCCCGATGCGCGAGAGCAGACGGCCTCGGATGGCAGGCTGGTCAGGCAGTTCCGCTTCCAAGCGGGCAGGCGCGTCGTCTAGCACCTGGCGCACAGTGATCGTCTCACCCTCTGTGCGCCCTGTATCGGCTTGTTGGAAGAGATCGACGAGCAGGTTGGTCACCGTCTCGCTGGCAATCGCCTCGCTGCGGGCGCGGTCGCGCTCGGTGACGGCGCGCTGCGCCTGGACGGCTGAGAAGATACCGGCACTGGTGAGCAGCACGAGCATGACGGCGGCGGCGGCCACCCCGGCCCGGTGGCGCTGCACGAACCGCTCGACACGGTAGCCCACAGATGCAGGCCGCGCCTCCACGGGCAACCCCTCCTGGTGCCGGCGTAGGTCTTCGGCGAGTTGTGCCGCTGAGTTGTAGCGGCGGTCGGCCTCCTTGCGCAGCGCCATCAGCACAATCGTATCGAGGTCGCCTCTGATGTTGCGCTGCAGCCGCTCGAGGCTGGTGGAGCGGGCATTGGCTACGGTCGGCGTGCTGTCGTCGGCGGCTGTCGTCGTGGTTTGGACGGCCGTGGAGGGGCGCGTGGGCTGGTCTTGCAGGATGGCTTGCTCCAGGGCATGCCGGGCGCGCTCGTGCAGCCGGAACGGCCGCGTGCCAATCAGCAGTTCGTACAGCAGGATGCCGAGCTGGTAGACGTCGGTGGCCGTCGTGATCGGCTCGCCCTTGATCTGCTCCGGCGCAGCATATTCGGGCGTCATCACCCGCATCCCGGTCTGCGTACGCACCGCATCGGCAGTGGGCTCGTCAGCTACGAGCTTGGCAATGCCGAAGTCGAGCAGCTTCACCTGTCCTTCGGCTGTGACCAGAATATTGCTGGGCTTGAGGTCTCGGTGGATGACGAGGTTCTGGTGCGCGTACTGTACGGCATCGCACACGGTCTGGAACAGCTTCAGGCGTTCCGCGATGGGGAGCCGCTGCGCGTCGGCGTAGGCCGTGATGGGCTGCCCTTCCACGTACTCCATGACGAAGTAGGGGAGTCCGTCCTCGGTGGAGCCGCCGTCGATCAGGTGGGCAATGTTGGGGTGTTGGAGGCTGGCCAGGATCTGCCGCTCGTAGCGGAAGCGCTCCAGCACATCGTCCGTGTCGAGGCCGCGCCGCAGCACTTTGATGGCCACGGTCTGGTCATAGTCGCCCGTGTCGCGGTGGGCGCGGTAGACGGCCCCCATGCCGCCGCGCGCGATGAGGGTGTCGATGCGGTACGGGCCCAGCGCCTCGGGCATCGGTGGTGTAGCCGCTAGGCGCAGGCCGGGCTGTGTGGCGTTGAGTAGATCAGCGGGCGTATCGTCGGCAGCGAGCAGGGCCAGGAGCTCGGCCCGCATGGCGTCGTCGATGTCGGCAGCGTCGAGGTGCGCGCCGCGCGCGTCGGGGGGGAGTTCCGCAAGTTCATCGAAGAGCGCACGGAGGGTGGACCAGCGGTCGGGGGTCATGGCGATGAGGGTACGGTGGGAGAAAGCAGCGACTGGGAGGGCGCGCTACACGTCAGACCGAAAAAGCGAATGGAGTAGGCCATGAGCGGGCGAGGGGGCTGACGAGCTGTGTGGTACCGATAGCATACGGCACCGCTGGCTTTAAATCGAGCAGTGATGCTGCTAGACCGCAGCCTCTAGGGGGGCGTCGATACGGATGCGTGTGCCGTCGTTGATGTGGATGGCAAAGTGACCGCCCAGTTCTTCCGCACGGTGCCGCATGTTGGCGAGCCCATGGCTGCAGCCATCGTGAGGGCGTATGCAGGTTGGGTCGCCCCGGAAGGTGCCGTCATCGCTCAGCGTGAGGGTGAGGGTGCCGTCACAGGCGGCCAGATGCACGGTGAAGTGCCTGGCGCCTGCATGCTTGAGCGTGTTGTGCGCCGCCTCCTGCACGATCCGAAACAGGTTGAGCGCCTGGATGGGGGACAGCGTGACCGTGCCCTCTACCGAGACTGTGCTGGAGGGGGGGCAGGAGTAGAAGCGTGCCTGCTGGCGGAGGAACGTGCGCGTCTTACTGGCAAAAGCATCAAGCGTGAGCGGTCCGTCGTGCAGGGTCCAGATGGTTTCGCGCAGCTGAGCCATCGTATGCCGCGCTTCCTCATCGAGCGTGGTGGCGTAGTGGCTTACGGCCTCGTGCTGCTGCTGGCGCGCGTTGAGGCCAATGAGTTCGAGGCCAGAGATGAGCGACGAGAGCTGCGCACCCACGTGGTCATGCAGGTCGCGCGAGATGCGCGTGCGCTCGCGCTGTAGCTTGCGCTGCACTTCTAGCTGCTGCATCCGCTTCCGTGTTTTTCGCTCAGACACGTATTGAATGATGCCCACTACGCCTATCATCAGCACCATTGCCGCCACGGCCCTGAACCAACTGCTCCGCCAGAACGGCGGTTGAATGTGTAGGGTGAAAGCGGCTGCCTGCTCGGACACCACACCGTCGGCATTGATGGCGCGCACCTCGAAGCGGTGCTGCCCGTCGGGCACGTCGAGCAGCGTCACCGTGCGGTTCTGCGAAGGCGCCGACCATGCGGTCTCATCGGTGTTGTACCAACGGTATTGGATCTGAGCCGCCTCGGGCGCCCGGAAGGTGAGCGCAGCGAATGAGACGGTGACGTCGTTCTGGGTGTACGGGAGGGCAAGGGTCGTGTCCTGCCGCAGCGGATAGGTGGTGCCTCCCGCCTCCAACTGGTAGAGGGCCACGCGTGGGGAGACAGCGCAGGGGTCGAGCTGCGCTAAGTCGGCCTGGACGATGCCGCTCGACGTAGCCAGATGCAGGGTCTGCGTGGCCTCGTCATAGGCGCCATCGTGAATCATGGCCTCCGCGTCGGGCAGCAGCGGGAACGAGCCGTAGCTCGTCAAGCTATCGGCGGTGGCGTGATAGAGCAGCCGCGTGGTTACTACCCAGACGCCAGCATCAGCATTGGCCGCGTTTACGGGGAAGAGGCCCACAATGCGTTCGTTGCGCAGCCGTCCCTCGGCATCGAAGACGCGCATCTGTTTGCCGTCCCACCGGGCTACGCCGCGGTCAGTGCCTATCCATATTGCGCCGTCGGCGGTCTCGGTCAGGGAGAAGACGGCATCCGAGGGCAGGCCATCGGCGGTAGTCACGTACATCCAGTCGCCTTGGCCATAGGAAAAAGCGCCGTGACTGCGGGTGAGCATCCACATCCGGTCGTCTGTGCGTACCAACCGCTCAATCATATTGGTGGGCAGCCCATCATCCGTGCCGAGGGTGTCTACCAGGGTACCCTCCGTGAAGCGCATCACCCCATCGCCGTAGGTGGAGGCCCACAGCGTATCCGTCTGGTCGAAGCGCAGGTCCGAGAAGATAGCGGAGCTATGGCCCATATTTGGCTCGTCCTTATCCAGCCAGATGTGATCGTCGTAAAACAAGCGGCTTCCTGCAGCCCATGCCCACATCCCGGTGCTGTTCTGGGTGGGCGCTACGAACAGGTTGCCCTGGGGTCTACTGCGTCGCGTTTGCCAATCCCTTGATCCCGACGCAAGCACTTCAAAGGACACGGCTGATATCTCGCCGGAGGCATGCAGGCGTACACGCGACACGGGAGCCATGTCGGGCAGGACTTGGCGAAGATGCTCCCCCACCACGCGCTGCACCCCTCCGCCGTGTAATCCCATCCAGATTTGGCCTTCGTAGTCTACTATCACGTCCCGCACGTAGGTGTCCATTGTGGGGATGGCAGCAGCTTGGGCGGGGTACCGTGTGTCGTAACGCATCAGCCTGTTGCGCGACCCGATGATCAGGTCGTGCCCTGATCGCACGGCTGCTACCGTAAGAGCGCCGCCGCGAGCCACCGTGAGCGAGTCGAGCGTGAGAGAGGACGGCGAGATATGCGCGTCATAGATGATGGCGGCCCGCTCGTCCACCGCCGACATGTACTCGTCAGACTGGTACACAAACCACCACCGGTCGGCCTCGTGATGCACAAGGGCGATGCTGTTCACTGGGCCGAACGTGATGCCTGCGGGCCACGGCTGCCGGTAGACCTGGACCGTGTCGGCCGTGGGCGCGAGCCACGTGAGCCCGGCAGGCTCGGGGTGCAGGATGTGGCCGTCGGGGTGGGGCACGAATGAGTTGCCGTGCAGGCCAGAGGGAATACCTTGGACGCGTTGCGTGGTCGTGCCGTCTTCCCACACGTAGATGCTGCCGCCCTGCGCGAAGTAGACGCGCCCGTAGGCATCGGTGCCGAGGCGGGAGACGGTGTACGGGCTGTCGGTAACGTGGTGGAAGCGCGTGCCGTCGAACCAAGCCGCGCCCCCCTCGAACGTGCCCACCCAGATGCGCCCGTTGGCGTCTTGCACGATGTCGTAGACGAGGTTGGCGCCGAGGCCGTCGCTGGTGGTGAAGGTGGTCCACTGGTGCCCGTCGAAGCGCACGGCGCCGCTGTCGGTGCCAAACCACATGAAGCCCTCACGGTCTTGGAAGACCGCGAAGACGTAGTCGGAGGCGAGGCCGTCGGCGCGGGTGTACGACCGCGTGGTGAGGGGCTGGGCTACCACAGGGAGCACACTCAGACACCCGGCCAGCAGGATAAGGTAGGCCCGGAGAGGCATCCGGCATGCCCGTTTGGTGGGGAGATGGCAGGCTGGAGGAGCACGCCAAACCTACCGTTTCAACGCGTGGCGCGCAAGCGGAGCAGATGACATAGGCAACGCGTATCTTTCCGCAAGATCAACCCGTGTAACCTCCGATGAAGACGCTGCTGTTTGTACTGGTGATGGGCCTTGTGGCTGCCCCAGCCTATGCGCAAACCTACTACGTGTACGCCACCGCCGAGTCGGAAGACGAAGTCGCGCTGATCGCCTTCGATGGCACGAACGCTACCGTGGCGGAGACGATTGTGGTGGGCAGCTGGCCCGCTGAGATCGAGGGCGCGCACGGCCTGACGGTGGGGCTGGACGGCGAACACTGGTACCTGACGCTGGCGCACGGCACGCCCTACGGCACGCTCTACAAGTATGCCACAGCGACCAACGAGATCGTCGGCGAAGTCGAGCTGGGGCTGTTTCCCGCTACGATGTCGATCTCGCCCGCCACGGGCTTGCTCTACGCCGTCAACTTCAACCTGCACGGTAAGATGGAGCCGAGTACGGTGTCGGTGGTAGAGCCGACGACAATGACCGAGATCGCGCAGATCGAGACAGGCATGATGCCGCACGGCTCGCGCGTCTCGCCTGACGGCACCAAGCACTACTCGGCGGCGATGATGTCGGGCACGCTGTACGAGATCGACGCGCAGTCGCTAGAGGTGGCGCGCACGCTGTTCACAGGCGAGGGCGAACCACCTGCCATGATGCACGGCGATATGGAGGGCATGAGCGGCATGGACCGCAGCCAGATGGACCACAGCGCGATGAACCACGGCAGCATGGCCTCGATGGGCAGCAGCGCCGACCATCCTGCCCCCAAACCGACGTGGGTCGATCCGCACCCAAGCCAGCCGCTCGTCTACGTAGCCAACAACGGCTCCGATCAGATCGCCGAGGTGAACACGGAGACGTGGGCCGTCACGCGCCGCTTTGCTACGGCCAAGGGCCCGTACAACCTCGCCGTCACGCCCGACGGCACGCGCATGGTCGTCACGCACAAGGGCGCAGCCTCCATCGGGATCTGGGACCTGGAGGCCGGCACCGAGTTGGCGCAACTGCCCACGACGCGCACCGTCACGCACGGCGTCGTCATCTCGCCCGACAACCGCTACGCCTTCGTCACCTCCGAGGGTGTAGGCGCAGAGCCAGGTGCGGTGGACGTGTACGACATCGCAGCCCTGAAGCACGTGGATGTCGTCGAGATCGGCAAGCAGGCGGGCGGCATCGCGTTCTGGAAGATCGCGCAGTGACTCCGCCAGCCTGACGAACCCACCACTCTTGACCTCGCGCGCCCATGAGAAAGACCTGGGATGCCATCAAAGCCACCCTCGCGCAGTTTCTCTTGATCGTGTTCAGCGTGGTGCTCGGATTGTACCTGAGCGACAGAATCGAGGAGCGCAAGAAGGCACAAGAGGCATCTGCCTTGCTCTCCGTGATCGAGGCAGAGGTAGCGGAGAACATGAGCCTGTTCGACTACTGGGCACCGTACCATCAGCGCGTGTGGCTGAAGCTGGATAGCCTTTCGAGAGATGCGGCCTTCGTGGAGCAGTTCGTAAACGAGAGGACGATCCTCTTCCCCACGTTGCTCGCTGAAAGAGGCACATTGATGGGGCGGACGCCAACGAGTGACGCCTGGGACATTGCCAAATCTCATCCCTTGACGGTGAACATCGACTACCACAAGCTGATTGCGCTATCTAGGGTCTACAACCAGCAGGCGAGCACGCTAGAGCCTATGTTTGACATGTTCGACCTCTACAACTCAAGCAGCGTGAATGCCGAGGTAGAAGCTGCCGCCAACCTGAAGTTGATGGCGGAGCGCTTGCGAGAACTCGTCAAGAGAGAGGAGCAATTGATGTATTATTTCGCCCATGCCGATACAACCCTTGGCCTGCAGCGGTACAGATAAGGTGGCAACGAACACAGTAGAAGCTGAGAGGAGAAGGACGTGACGAAGAGAAGTACCCTGCGCGCGTGGTTGATGCTGAGTGTCGCGCTTGGCGTTACCCTACCGGTGCTGGCGCAGACCAACCCGCTGTGGATTCCGCCCACGCTGGAGGGGCCGACGTACGACCTGGCGATGCACCGCACACAGCACGTGTTCTTCGATGGCGAACCGTCCGACACGTACAGCTTCAACGAGACCTACCTTGGCCCCACGCTGATCTGGACCAAAGGCGAGCAGATCCAGCTCAATGTACACAATCAGCTTGGCGAACCGACCACGGTGCATTGGCATGGCGCGCATGTGGCGCCTGAGAACGACGGCGGCCCGCACACCGTCATCGCCGACGGCACCACGTGGGAGCCCAGCTTCGAGGTGCTGGACCAGGCGACCACGCTGTGGTACCACCCGCATCTGCATCGGCACACGAACGAGCACATCTACCGCGGGCTGGCGGGCATGATCATCGTGCGCGACGAGGCCGAGGCGGCCCTGGCGCTGCCCCGCACCTACGGCGTGGACGACATCCCCGTGATGCTGCAAGACCGCTGGTTCCGAAACGACCGCAGCCTACGCTTCAGCACGAGCAACGAAGAGGGCGCGTCGGGCAACCTGATGGTCGTCAACGGTGTCATTGAGCCGTTCGTGCAGGTGCCTGCGCAGGTGGTGCGGCTGCGCGTCGTCAACGCGTCGGGCGCGCGCGTGTACAACCTGGGCTTTGCGGACGGACGCTCGTTCTTCCAGATCGGCACCGACGGCGGGCTGCTGGAGGCGCCCGTCGAGCTGGACCGCCTGCCGCTGGCGCCGGGTGAGCGCGCTGAACTCCTGGTCGACGCCTCAGACCTCCAGGATCAGCGGATCGACCTGATGAGCTTCTCGTCGGAGCTGAACCGGGGCGAGCCGGGCAGCACGCCGGGCAACATCCTCAACAACCCCCTCGACGGCGGCGACTTCCACGTGCTCACGCTAGACGTAACGGCGCCCACCGTGGATGGCATCCGCGTTATCCCGGACGAACTGCTGCCGCTCGACTTCATCGACGAGTCGGAGGCGACGGTCACGCGCACCTTCACGTTGGATGTGGGGCACAGCATCAACGGCCGCCTGATGGACCTCAACTTCATCAACGAGCGCATTGTGTTGGGCGCGACGGAGATCTGGGAGATCCACAACGCGTCGTTCCTGCCGCATCCGTTCCACATCCACGACATCCAGTTCTATATCCTGGACCGCGATGGCCAGCCGCCGCCGCCCAACGAGCGCGGGCGCAAGGACGTGGTGATGGTCCACACCGACGAGACGGTACGCATCATCGGCACCTTCGCCACGCACGCGGACAACAACATCCCGTACATGTACCACTGCCACTTCCTGGGGCACGAGGACCTTGGGATGATGGGGCAGTTCATCGTGTACAACCCGGTGGTATCGAACGAGGAGACGCCGGAGACTCCCGAGCATCTGCACCTCTTCCAGAACTACCCCAACCCTGTCGCCGAGGAAACGACCATCTTGTTCGAACTGCCCGAGCCCGAGGCGGTGCGGCTGGTGGTGTACGATGTGCAGGGGAAAGCCGTCGAGACGATCTACGAGGGGCTGCTGCCTGCGGGCCAGCATCAGTATCCGTGGGATGCGCGGCCCTACCCGAGCGGCACGTACTTCTACCGCCTCCACACGTCGCAACGCGCCCCGGCTGGCATCATGACCGTGCTACGCTGAGCGCTCCAGCGTCTCGGTGATCTGGTAGATCGAGGTACGTTCCATCTGCGGGCGGATGATGAGCTCGCCGAGCAGGCCCGTCGTGAACATCTGCACGCCCACCATGATGAGCAGCACGCCCAAGAGCAGCAAAGGGCGGTCGCCGATGGGTTTGCCGAAGAAGACCTTCTCGATGGAGATCCACAGGCTGATGACGAAGCCGCCCGCGAACGCCAACGTGCCCAGGCCGCCAAAGAACTGCATCGGGCGCGCGGTGAAGCGCATCAGAAACGCCAGCGTGAACAGGTCGAGCACGCCGCGCATGCGCAGCAGCCCAAACTTGGAGCGTCCGTACTTGCGCGCGTGGTGCTGCACGGGCTTCTCGGTGATGCGGCTAAAGCCTTCCCACTTGGCCAAGAGCGGCGTGTAGCGGTGCAGCTCGCCGTAGAGCTTGATGCTCTTGACCACGGGCTTGCGGTACAGCTTGAGACCCGAGTTGAAGTCGTGCAGCTTGATGCCGGAGACCAGCCGCGTCAGCCCATTGAAGAAGCGGCTGGGGATGGTCTTGCTGAGCGGGTCGTTGCGCTTCGCCTTCCAGCCCACCACGAGATCGTAGCCCTTCTCGATCTGCTCGATCAGCGCCGGAATCTCGTTGGGGTCGTCCTGGAGGTCGGCGTCCATCGTGAGCACGTACCGCCCCTGCGCCCGCTCAAACCCCACCGCCATCGCCGCCGACTTACCGTAGTTGCGCTGGAACCGCACGGCGTGAAAGCGCGCATCGGTCTCGTGGAGCTGCTGCATCACATGCCACGTCGCATCCTGCGAGCCGTCGTCGATGAACCATACCTCGAAGCGGAGCCCAGCCTCCTCACACACCGAGCGGACCTGCGCGGCCAGCTCAGGCAGCGAGTCGGCCTCGTCGAGGGCGGGGATAACGATGCTGAGGTCGAGCAAGGCAGGAGTTCGGGGTTCGCGGCGGGGACGCGCTGCGCGCTTTCGGGGCTAGTCGATCTGCGTCGGGAAGTCAGGCAGCATCGCCGAGGTGGCACGTGGTCCCGTGTGATCGTGGAACGTCAGCCGACCATCGGTGGCGCACAGCCACACTTCTTGCGCGCCCTTGGCGAGGTATGCCACGGTTTTCTCTCGCATCTCGGCATCGGTTGTACGTGGTGAGCGAACTTCGACACAGAGTTCAGGAGCACGCTGAAACGGATCTTCATCGCCATGTCTAGCCATGAAGGCTTCGGAGGCCCACGCACCGTCGGTCACCGAGACGCCACGAGCGGTGGCGACGGAACACTGGGCAAACGTGGTGTGCCCTGCGTGCTCGCGCAGCAAGCCGACGAGGCGCGACTGGCGCATCCGCCGCTGATTCGAGGTCGGCGTCATAACGATCTGCCCCCATTCGTTGAGTTCAATCTTGAACGGGAGGTCTTGCAGGGACGGGTGGTCGAGTACGTCTTGCCACGTCATGGCGCTCACACGTCGATGGTGGCGTACTTGGCGTTGCGCTCGATGAACTTGCGGCGCGGCTCCACGGCGTCGCCCATGAGCGTGCTGAAGATGCGGTCTACGGCGGCGGCGTCCTCGATGGTGACCTGCTGCAGGATGCGGTGGTCGGGGTCCATCGTGGTTTCCCAGAGCTGCTCGGGGTTCATCTCGCCGAGGCCTTTGTAGCGCTGCACGTGTACCTTCTGGCGCCCGTCGCCGAACTCAGCCATCACCTCTTGCAGGCGGGCGTCGTTCCAGACGTACTGCTCGCTCTTGCCGCGCTTCACCTTGTAGAGCGGCGGCTGCGCGATGTAGATGTAGCCGTGCTCAAAGAGCGGACGCATCTGGCGGTAGAAGAACGTGAGCAGCAGCGTGCGGATGTGCGCGCCGTCCACGTCGGCATCGGTCATGATGATGATCTTGTGGTAGCGCAGCCGCGTGAAGTCCATCTCGTCTTCGTTGATCGTCAGGCCCACGCCCAGCGCCGTCACCATGTTCTTTATCTCCTCGTTCTCGAGGATGCGGTCCAGGCGCGCTTTCTCCACGTTGAGGATCTTGCCGCGCAGCGGCAGGATGGCCTGGAAGTGACGGTCGCGGGCCTGCTTGGCCGAGCCACCGGCCGAGTCGCCCTCCACGAGGTAGAGCTCGCTCTCCTCCGGCTTCTTCGACGAGCAGTCGGCGAGTTTGCCAGGGAGGCCGCCTGCTGTAAACGCGTTCTTGCGCTGCACCAGCTCGCGGGCTTTGCGCGCCGCATCGCGTGCCTGCGCGGCCAAGATCACCTTGTTGACGATCTTCTTGAGCTCCTTCGGGTGATCCTCCAACCACTCCGACAGCTTCGCCGAAACGAGGCTTTCCACAGCACCCTGCACATCGCTGTTGCCGAGCTTGGTTTTCGTCTGCCCCTCGAACTGCGGCTCCGCCACCTTCACCGAGAGCACTACGGTCAGCCCTTCGCGGAAGTCGTCGCCGGAGAGGTTACCCTTGTAGTTCTTGAGCAGGTTGTTCTTGTCCGCGTAGCCTTTGAGTGTGCGCGTGAGGGCGCGGCGGAAGCCGGAGACGTGCGTGCCGCCCTCGTGCGTGTTGATGTTGTTGACGAACGAGAGGACGTTCTCGGTGTAGCTGTTGTTGTAGCGCATCGCCAGCTCTACGGGCACGTCGGCGTCCTCGTCGGCGATGTAGATGACATCTTCGTGGATGGCCGTGCGCGCCTCGTCGAGATAGGCCACGAATTCCTTGATGCCGCCTTCGTAGTGGTACTCCTCGCGGCGCAGCGCGTCGTCGTCCTCGCGCTGGTCTTCGAGCGCGATGAACACGTTGCGGTTGAGGTAGGCCAGCTCGCGCAGGCGGTCGGAGAGCGTGTCGAAGCGATACTCGCGCGCAGTGAAGATGGTGGTGTCGGGCCAGAAACTGACCGTCGTGCCCGACTCTTCGCCGTCGTCCATCGGGCGCACCTGGTGTACGTCGGCTTGGGGCACGCCGCGTTCGTAGACCTGCTCCCACACGAAGCCGTCGCGTTTGACGGTGGCCACGAGCTTGGTCGCGAGCGCGTTCACGCACGAGACGCCGACGCCGTGGAGGCCGCCGGAGACCTTGTAGGTGTCTTTGTCGAACTTACCCCCCGCGTGCAGCACCGTCATCACCACTTCGAGCGCCGAGCGGCCTTCGGTGGGGTGGAGGCCCACCGGGATGCCGCGCCCGTTGTCGGTCACCGTGATCGAGTTGTCCTCGTTGATGATAACCTCGATGGTGTCGCAGTAGCCGGCCAGCGCCTCGTCGATGGAGTTGTCCACAACCTCATAGACGAGGTGGTGCAGCCCGCGTACGCCCACGTCGCCGATGTACATGGCGGGGCGCTTGCGGACGGCCTCCAGGCCCTCCAGAATTTGGATGTTACCGGCGCTGTAATTTTTGGCCTGACCGTTCTCTTGAACCAGCGTTTCGCTCATAAAAACCCGTTGGAGATAGGGTGGTGGAAATAGCTGATATGTTACGTACAGGCACCTCCTTGGTTCGTCAGCCACACGTCCCGCGTCCCAGCCAAGCGCTGCTCAGGGTAAGCAGGAGTACCCTCAGCTTCTTGCAATCGTTACAAAGAGGGATTAGTCAATTGTGTTTAATGGATTTGTAGTACACAAAAACAGGTCGCTATGAAACGCATACTCTCCCTTGCACTCATTCTCGTCGTTGGTCTGGCTGGCTGTGCTGAGGCCCCGTTGACGGGCGATTCGGACGAGGCGCCGAATGCCACCGCTGAAGCGCTCGTCGATGCCGACGTTCTGTCGATTGCTGTCAACGGGCGCGCCTTGGCCCCGCAAGAATTGTCGCTGCAGCTCTTCGACCAGCCGAAGACCTTCAACCGCAGGAATCCGGGCGGTACGTTCGCTGAAGTTGTGCATCCCGGTGAGACCTTCACGTGGATGGCCACATTACCCGACCTGGGGTATGTCACCATGTCCATCGATGGCCTCATCCCGCAGGCCGCCGACTATCAACACGACGCGTCTTGGGCATCCATACCTTTTGGGGAACGGTTCGACATGGACTACTCCGCCTCGGCATGCCGTATATGGCAATACAGAGCTGCAGAGGGTGCGGTGACGGACAATCCGGGGACGATGCGTATTGATCGGTCTGACGCGCAACGCATATCGGGTACCTTCTCGGCAAAGCTCAGGCTCTATCAAGTGTCGTTCTTTCTCGTCGATGCTGATACATGCCCGGACGGGATCGACAGCACGAAGCCTAGCTTGGACGAGATCACGCTCAGCGGCAGCTTCAACATCGAGCGCCCTAGCGAATTGCCCATCCTGCGCAAGCTAGACGACGGCCGGACGATCACCGAGACGTGGCGCGCGCCGTAGCCTGCCGTTCCACTCGGCACCCTTCCTCAACCGCCTACCCCTCCAAACATGAGATACAGCCTCCTCCTCTGTGTATTCGCTCTGCTGTTTACAACAGGCTGCACCGACGCTTTCCTCACCGCCGCCCTGCAGGGTGATCAGCATAGCCCACCCGTCACGCAAGCCATAGAAGCGGCAGTTGACGGGGAGGCGCTCACTGTGCAGGAGATAGAGCTCTTTCTGAGTCAGCAGCCCAACACCTACTACCAGCGGGTGAACGACACTTTCCAGGCCTTGACCGACCCGGGCGAGAAGTTCATCTGGCAGGCACGGCTTGACGACGCAGGCGCCTTCTTGGAAATGTACATCGAGGGGTTGATTCCACAAGTGGGGCGCTACGTACACGGCTCGCGCGCCAACGCCGCGTTCGGGACCGTCTTCAGGCTGGACTACACGCCCAATCCCTGTGGAATTTGGACGTACAGCTCCGTACATCCGCTCACTGTGCGCACGGACGAGAGCGCGCTGGACGTCGAGGTGTCCGATGCGCAGCGGATCACGGGTACGTTCTCAGCTACGCTTGAGCGCCGCCAGATCAGCTTCTTCATCCCTGGGGATGCGTGCCCCAACGGCGTAGACGCCACACCCCCGAGCGAGGAGTTCGTGACGGTGACTGGCCGGTTCGACATCGAACGCCCCAATGAGCTGCCCATCATCCGCAAAGCGGAAGACGGCCAGGGCATCATCGAAACGTGGCGCGCGCCATAACCGTCGGGCAACGCAACACGCACCAAGGCGTACATGGGCACTCCCGCTCGTGTACGCCTTTTTCTTGCTTATGCCTGTCCCTTCGCCTGCCCGCCTCGACCAGCTCCATGCAGCGGTGAGCCGCTGGATGACGCCCACCGACGCAGCGCAGCAGGCTTTCGGCGCGCTGTTCACCGCGCGTGAGGTCGCAGCCGACGCGCTGGTGTCTATGCCGGGCACCATGCAGCACGAGCTGGTGTTCGTCTGTGAGGGCCTGCTGCGTTTCTACTACCCGGGCGCCGAGGGCAAGGAAACCAACAAAGCCTTCATCCCCGCCGATACGTTTGCGGGCGCCTACGCGGCCTCAGCGCTCGGCACCCCCGTGCTCTATGGCGTGCAGGCCCTGGAGCCGACCCGCTTCCTCGTGGCTGACTTCGCACAGGTGCGTGCCCTCTACGACACGCATCCCAGCCTGGACCGCTTCGGGCGTCGCTTGGCTGAGTGGATGCTGATGCGCAAAGAGGCGCGCAGCCGGAGCCTCCTCCAACTCAACGCGACAGAGCGCTACCGCCAGTTCGTGGTAGACCACCCCGACCTCGTGCAGCGTGTGCCCCAGTACCACATCGCTTCCTACCTCGGCATCACCGAAGTCACCCTCTCCCGCCTCCGCCGAGCGATGGCTACCTCCGCCGCCTGAGCCCATGATCTTCCGAACGTTGACCCTGGGCGATGGTACCGTGGTACTCATGCGCCACCACGCACCCGATGATGCGCCGAAGCATTTCGAGGCCGTGCGCGCCTCCCTCCCCGAGCTCATGCAGTGGATGCCATGGTGCCACGCCGACTACGCTCTCTCCGATAGCGAAGCCTGGGTCGCGTCGCGGCCCGAAGCACGCACCAACGGCGAAGTGCTCGACTTCGTCCTCATTGATCCTTTGAACGATGTGCTACTGGGTAGCTGCGCCCTCAACCACTTCGACTACAGCGATATGCGCGCCAGCATGGGCTACTGGGTACGGTCGGGGTGTGCCGGACGCGGCTTGGCTACGGCCGCCGCCCGCGCTCTTGCTGAGGTGGGCTTGGCAGAACTGCGCCTCAACCGCATCGAGATCCAGGTGGCCGTGGGCAACCGTGCGAGCCAGCGAGTGGCTGAGAAGATCGGCGCTACCCGCGAAGGCATCGCCCGCAACCGCATGCTCGTAGAAGGGCAGCTTCACGACGCCGTTATCTACTCGCTGATTCCGGGTGACCTCTGACGGGCTCGCGGTTGCTGCGGGGTCTTGTGCAGCGCCACATACCGCAACATTGATCTCGCCCACCCGGCTCTGGCGCAGAAGCACGCGCTTACCCAGCCTGAATGGACTGACTTTTGCCCAATGCACTAAACGACTTAGAGTGAGCGCCCGTTCTGAAATAGCTTCCGGCCATCGGGGCCTCTTTCTGGGTTCCAGGTCACCAAGCGGATACTTATTTCGCGGAAGTGGAGATCGGAATGCGCCCCATGTTTTTGAATGCAATGGGCAGGCCGAGGTGTAGTGAAAATTTGGCAAGGCGACTTGCAAGGGCAGTTCTGGTCGCCCTAATTTTCATCGTCATCCGCATCCGAATCTGTTAGCGCAAACGATTCTGTACCAAGCATGCGGTCTTTACACGATACCCTGCACAGCCCTGCCCGGCTGCGCCAGCTGAACGCCACGGAGCTGCTCGACTCGGAGCCTGAAGAGGCCTTCGACCGAATCACGCGGCTCGCCAGCAGGCTCCTCGGTGTTCCGGTTACGCTCGTCTCCCTGGTCACCGAGGACCGGCAGTTCTTCAAGAGCCAGCAAGGCTTGCCCAGCCCCCGGGATTTGCTCCGGCAGACGCCGCTGTCGCACTCGTTCTGCCAGCACGTGGTGCATAGCGGCGATGCGCTCGCCATTGAGGACGCACGCGCGCACCCGCTCGTCAAAGACAACCGGGCGGTGGATGACCTGAACGTAATCGCCTACCTTGGCGCGCCGCTCAAGACGCGAGACAACCAAGCGCTGGGCTCGCTCTGTGCCATCCAGTCTACCCCACGGCAGTGGACGCCAGAGGAGCGGCAGCTGCTGCAAGACCTGGCCGACATGGTGATGACAGAGACCGAGTTGCGCCTCGAACTCAAGCGGCAGCGCAAGCTCAGGAAAGAGCTGTCAGCACGCAAAGAGCAATACAAGTCGGTCGTAGAAGGCATTCGCGATGCCGTCTTCAGAACCGATGCCGACGGGGTACTGACGTACGTAAACGGCGCCTGGGCAGCCATCACAGGTGTGCCAACCGACCAGGCAATGGGCCAGCGCTTCAACGACGTGGTGGTAGATGGGGAGCGGGCTGTTCTCGACGAGCTGCGCACCAGCACCGCACGGGCTCCGCGCTGCACCGTCACCATGCAGACGCCTGCTGGCACAGAAAAATGGTTGGAGATCCGCGCCTCGCGTACCGCCTCAGATGAGATCACGGGCCTCATCACCGACGTAACCGACAGCCATCACGTTCACGCTGAGCGCCTTGCTCGGCAGGAGGCTGAGCGCTTGGCCAAGCTGAAGACCGCCATCTTGGGCAACATGAGCCACGAGCTGCGCACGCCCATCACGGCGATTATCGGCTACGCCGACCTGCTGCGTGATGAGGTCGGGGCCGAGCACCAAGAACTCGTTGATATGGTGCGGATGGGGGGAGAGCGCCTGCACGATACCCTCGACTCCGTACTTGCCTACGCGCAAATCGAGAGCGGCAACCGATCGGTCTACGTCACCTCATACGACTTGGCTGACGTCGTGCGGAAGAGCACACGTCTGTTCGCCGAACGCACGCGCAGAAAGGGGTTGACCCTCGACGTGCGTGGCGTGAACGTCCTGTCCTGTGAGGGCGATGCGAGCGCCGTACACCGTATCCTGCACAACCTGCTGAGTAATGCCATCAAGTTCACGGAGACGGGCGGGATCGGCGTAAGCGTACACGACCGGGGCACCACGGCTGAGATCCAGGTGACCGATACTGGCTGTGGCATCCCCGCTGCGTTCCTGCCGAAGCTGTTTGAGCCGTTCGAGCAGGCGTCTGTGGGGAACAGCCGATTACACGAGGGATCTGGCTTGGGCATGGCCATCACCGAACGGCTCGTGGGCCTACTCGGCGGCCAGATTGAGGTGGAGAGCGCGCCCGACCTGGGCACGACCATTATCGTCACCCTACCCCGTTTCGTGGGGGCCTGACAGTCGCAGCCAGTGGGCGCACGTTTACGATGGACCCTGCCTGGGGCAAGCGCCTCTGCACCTTAAGTGTGCGCTCGCCAGAGGTTCAGGGTGAGACGCTGGTGACCGCCCCACGGGGGCGATGAAGCGCCAAGGTGGGGCAGCAGACGCTTGATCGTCCGTCGTGCGGTGTTCGTCGAAAACCATCGCAGCCAGGGTAGGCCAGGCATGCGGCTTGTCGGTGCTGCAGCGCGTCCCCAAACGGCCATGCGCTTGGTTGAGGACGCTGCTGATCTCACCGACATCCCCAAAGCCATGCGTTCTACGCTCACCTCATGGAGGCCGTGGTTGACTCCGTCAACCCTGCAACCTGTTCCTGCTACGGCACCTGCTCCTGCCAACCCGTCGCTGACGTATCTGAAGCAGCTGGATCGTACCGCCGCCATCGAGGCGTCGTACAAGCTGAACGCCATGCCACCTGCGCCCAAACCCGACATGCCAGTCGGTCGGAAGGCTACGATGCTGGTGTTGTTCTTCGTGTTCTGGCTGGTTACATCGGCGTTCTTCATGAACCTCTACATCGCGCGGTACTTATCGTGAGTTAGCCCACTGGGCCGCAAACTCTGCGCGCTTGCTGACGTTGGGGGAGGCCTCTGTCACACGGGCCTTGCGTCTATGCACCTCACGTATTGCACCAACATCCACCCGTCGAACGGCTGGGCCGATGTGCTCGCCTCCATCCAGCGCTACGCGCCGCCACTGAAGGCCGCGCTCGCGCCCCGTGTTCCCTTTGGTATTGGCCTGCGGCTGTCAGGGCAAGAGAGCATCGAACTGCTCGAAGGCGACCATCTGGCCGACTTTAAGCGGTATCTGGACGAGGCGGGCCTGATGGTGTTCACGATGAATGGTTTCCCGTACGGACCGTTTCACCATGAGCCTGTCAAGGATCAGGTGCATGCCCCCGACTGGCGCGATCCCGAGCGTGTGGACTACACGGTTCGCCTCGCGAAGGCCCTGGCCGTGCTGCTCCCCGATGGCCTAGATGGCGGCATCTCGACCAACCCACTCTCCTACAAGCCGTGGTTTGACGGCGTCGTGGATGACACCGACTGGACGCTGATGACCCACCATATGGTGGATGTGGTGGCCGAGCTGGCGCGCATTCACCACGCTACGGGCAAGCTCATCCACGTTGACATCGAGCCTGAGCCTGACGGCGTGCTGGAGACGAGCGCCGAGCTCGTGGAGTATGTGGAGGAGTGGCTGTTGCCAGTAGGCGGCGTGCTGCTGGCTGCCGAGTTGGGGCTGGACGAAGACGAGGCGACAACGTTGCTGTTGGAGCACGTCCGCGTGTGCTGGGACACATGCCATGTGGCGGTCATGTACGAGGACCCCGCCGAGGTACTGGCGCGCTATCAGACGGTTGGGCTGAAGGTCGGGAAGATCCAGATCAGCTCTGCCCTACGCGTCGAGCTTCCCGCAGCGCAGGAGGCACGTCAAGCCACGCAGGCGGCCCTAGCACCGTTCGTCGAGTCGACGTACCTGCACCAAGTCATCCAAAGGAATAACGATGGCACCCTGACGGCCTACCGCGACCTGGACCAAGCGCTGCCCCACATCTTTGCGCCGGAGGCTGCGCAGTGGCGCATCCACTTCCACGTGCCCATCTTTCTGGAGCGCTACGGCGCCTTCGCGTCTACGCAGGACGGCATCGTGGAGACGCTTCGTCTGTTCGAGCACCAGCCGTTCACCAATCACCTGGAGATCGAGACGTACACATGGGGCGTGCTGCCTCCCGACCTCCAGCAGCCGCTCGGCGAGTCCATCCGGCGTGAGTTCGAGTGGGTGCGTCAGGCACAGGCGGCGCTGCGATGAGGCTGAAGCCCTACCTCGACCTGGCCCGTATCTCCAACAGTCCCACCGTGGTCTCGAACGCGTTGGTAGGGCTATCGCTGGCAGGCTACGCGGTGTTCAATGCACACGCGGCCCTCGTAGCAGGCGCCATGGTGTGCTTCTACACCGCCGGCATGGTGCTCAACGATGTGCTCGACATCGACATTGACCGCCGCGAGCGTCCCAGCCGGCCGCTGCCATCGGGGCAGGTGTCGCTCCGTGCGGCGTGGAGCATCACCGTGGCGCTGTTCATGGCGGGAAGTGCGCTGCTGGCGTTTACGGGGTGGGCCGCGTTGATTGCTGGAGTGCTATTGATCGGGCTGATTGTGTTGTACGACGTATGGCACAAGACCAACCCGCTGAGTCCGCTGGTGATGGCGCTCACCCGCGCGATGGTGTACGTCACCGCCTTCGCCAGCCTCACGACCGACTGGACGCTCGACCTCGGACTGGCGGCCCTGATGTTACTCGGCTACATCATCGGGCTCACGTTCATTGCCAAGCAGGAGGGCACGCCCGGCGTACTGGCGCGGTGGCCGCTCGTGCTGCTCGTGCTCCCGTCCGTAGTCTACGTGTTCCAGGCGCCGCTCGGCTGGACATCGGTGCTACCTGTCCTGCTCTTCGGCTGGGTAATACTCTGCTACGGTTGGCTGCGGCGCGGACAGGTTGGCCTTGCCATAGGCCGCCTCATCGCAGGTGTGGCGTTGCTCGACGCGGTGGTGCTCGCCTCGGCGGGGTGGCACGCGGGTGCAGCCGTAGCGGTTGGCCTATTTGGGCTCACGCTCCTCCTCCAGCGCTGGGTGCGTGGAACGTAGACCTGACGCTGCCCCGTTTTGGGCTGCCGATCATACAAACACACCCCGCAAATACAAGGACTTGCGGGGTGTGGATGTGGGCCTGGCAGGATTTGAACCCGCGACCAATCGATTATGAGTCGACTGCTCTAACCGCTGAGCTACAGGCCCGTCGCGTGCAATATACAGCGCGCAACCGCGCAGGCGAAAACGCAGCCTGCACAGAGTATGCTTATTTTCCTCGAAGGATTGCCCACCGCACGTATTCTATTTAAGTTGCAAGGCAAGAATGATGTGATTCCTGGGCCCAAAGGGCTACCCTGCACCAAATAAAGTTAATACGCCACGGTTATGGAGCGAATCGACGCTATCGATGTCCGGATTCTGGAGCTGTTGCAGACCGAAGGCCGCATGAAGCGCAACCGCATCGCCGAGGAGGTGGGGCTGTCCGTGCCGTCGGTGAGCGAGCGGATGCGCAAGCTGGAGGACCGCAACGTGATCACGGGCTACCACGCGGTGGTCAACCCCAAGCGGCTCCACATCGACATCACGGCGTTTATCCGCGTTATGGTAGACAGCTCCACCAACTACGAGTCGTTCGTGGCGAAGGCGTCGGACCATCACGAGGTGATCGAGGTCCACTCCATCACAGGCGAAGGGTCGCATATCATGAAGGTGCGAACGCGCAACACGACCTCGCTCGAAAAGCTGCTCGCCCAGATCCAGTCCTGGCCCGGCGTGCATGGCACCAGCACCAGCATCGTGCTCAGCTCGTACAAGGAGACCCGCCAACTCGCGACGGAGCCGATGGAGCTCCTGAAGGTCAGCTGAGGTACACCGGGAGGTGTGCGTTTAGTCTTGCCCGAACATTGAACGCTCCGTGTAGCCCTCCGGCACCGCATAGCGGCTGGGGTCTGGCGTAATGGCTTGCAGGTCGCCTACGCGCGTGGTGGTGGACATGAACACTGCCTGCTCCACAGCCGCTTCAGCGGCTTCGGCTTGTGCTGCCATCGCCATGAGGGCTTCCATCCCGATCGCGCCTTCGGCAGGCTCTACGCCTCTCGTAGCCAGAACGGCTTCCAGGTCGAGCGCTTGGCCCGTCGGCACGGTGACCATGTACATCGTGGTCTCCACCGGAAAGCCACCTACCGCGTCGTACTGCTTGCGCAGCGCGTCGGCGTCGAGGCCTTCAACGCCCGGCATGTTTTGCAGGGCGTCGCTGCGCATCATGGTCTGCCCAAACTGCTCACCCATCTGCATGATGGTCTGATAGCCGAGCACCTCGCGGGACATCCACATCTCGGTGACCATATACAGTTCGCCGTTCCCCATCATCATCTGCGTGCTGGGGTCGTTGCCGCCTGTTTCGAGCTTTACGGCGGTGACCACTTGCTCGGCCATGACGCCGTTGATGGTCTCGCGGCGCCCCGTGGCTTGCGGCTGCACGGTGGTGGACACGTCGGGCACGTCAACGCCTTGGCCCTGTACGGCTTCAAGCTGCTCTCGCGCCTGCTCGGCCACCTGCGGGATGCTCATCTTTGCATACGTACGTGCCTCGTGGTCGATAACCCACATGGTGGCGGTCTCGGCATCCAAGATGGTGGTTTCCGTCCCGGAGTCGGTACGGTGATAGCGCCCTTCCAGGTATACCGTCTGCACGTCCTGGCTGCCTTCGCCCATCATCTGCATCATTCCGCTGAGTGCGCCCATGCCGTTCATGGCGGTGACCTCGCGGTAGGTCAAGGCGGGTACGGTATCCGCGCCTGTGGCGATGGGCCCGAGCGTGACGGCTGTGCCTTCCGCACCCTCGCCATCCAGCATGCCGTTGACGCCGTTGCGAATGCGGGCTTCGGCGCCATCAACCACACCATCAACCGCCCGGTCTACATTGCGGTCTATGTTCTCCTGCACCTTCTCCTCGGCGCGCTGGCGGAGTCGGTCTTCTGCGCGGTTTTTGAGGCGCTTGAGCAGTTGGGCATCGGCGGTGGGGGTGACGCACAGACTGAGGGTGAGGACGGCGAGGAGCGCAATAACGAAGCGGGGCATGGCAGCAGCATACATCTGGTTCAACGGTGAAGCGTATCCTCCTAAGCGCAATCACGCCTCGCAACCGGACACCGCGCATACGAAGCGGAGGAGCCCGTCGTTATCTTCCGCGACCGATAGATTCACTTTCCGCACGCTGCTATGCGCCTTGCTGCTACGCTGCTCGTCCTCACACTTGCCCCGCTTGCTACGCACGCCCAAACGCCCGAAGATGACGTGCTCGCTGTCGTCTACAACTTGTTTGACGGCATGCGCGCCAACGACAGCACGCTCGTGAAGACGCAGTTCCACGACAACGCCGTGATGATGACCGCCATGCCCGACGGGGTGCGCCAAGGCAACGTAGACGGCTTTGCTTCGTGGGTGGGTAGCCCGAAAGACAACGCCGCCAATGAGCAGTTCTGGGATGCCGAGGTGCGCATCGATGGCGAGCTGGCAACGGCCTGGGTGCCCTATGCCTTCTACGCGGGCGATCAGTTCAGCCACTGCGGCGCCAACAGCTTCCAGTTCGCTAAGACGTCGGCAGGGTGGAAGATCACGTCTATCATCGACTCGCGCCGCCGCGACGACTGCGACGTTCCTGCGGCCTACCATCCCGGCGGTGAGCTGCACCGGCAGTAGCTCGGAGCGCAGACAGCACCTCTTCTCACCGAAGCGGTAAAACGCGCTTCCGATCTGCCGAAAACGTGCTATCTTGCTCAGCGATGCTCACCTTTTGGCGAACTCGCTATGCGCTACGTACGATTACTTCTGGTAGTTTGGATGGGATGGATGATGCCGCTGCCCGCTCACAGTCAAGCGCCGGAGACGGCTGACCGAGGCGACCGGCCCGCTGGCGCCACCTGGGCTACGCGCAGCCCCGTGCTGGCGCAGAACGGCATTGCCGCCACCAGCCACCCGCTGGCCTCCCAGGTCGCCATCGATGTGCTCAAGCGCGGCGGCTCGGCGGTGGATGCCGCCATCGCGGCCAACGCAGCGCTCGGCCTCATGGAGCCGACGGGTTGTGGCATTGGCGGTGACCTGTACGCCATCGTGTGGGACCCCGTGAGCCAGCGGCTGCATGGGCTGAACGCGAGCGGTCGGTCACCGCGCGGGCTGCGGTACGAGGACATGGTCGAAGCCGTAGGTGCAGACGGGGCTGTCCCCGAGTGGGGGCCGCTGTCGGTGTCGGTGCCGGGCGCCGTGGACGGCTGGTTCGAACTGCATGCGCGTTACGGGGCACTGCCCATGACGGAGGTACTGCAACCTGCCATCGACTACGCCCGCGATGGCTTCCCACTGTCGCAGATGATTGCGGATGGCTGGGCGATGAACATGCGTCGCTTCGCTGCCAATGCCGACCAGATCCCTGAGCTTGCCAACGCTGAGGCGACCTACCTTGTGGAGGGTGAGATCCCGACGCAAGGCACCGTCTTCCGCAACCCCGACCTCGCCCGCACCTACGCCACCCTCGCCCGCGACGGCCGCGAGGCGTTCCACGAAGGCGCGCTCGCCGACGTGATGGATGCCTACATGCAGCGTATCGGCGGGCCTATGCGCAAGGCCGACTTCGAGGCGCACACCAGCACCTGGGTGACGCCCGTGGCGGTCAACTACCGCGGCTACGATGTCTACGAGCTGCCGCCCAACGGACAGGGTATCGCCGCCTTGCAGCAGCTCAACATGCTGGAGGGCTTCGACCTCGCCAGCATGGGCTGGGGCAGCGCCGACTACCTGCACGTCCACACCGAGACCAAGAAGCTGGCCTTCGAGGACCGCGCCCGCTTCTACGCCGACATGGACTTCTTCGACGTCCCGCTCGACGGCCTGCTCGATAAGGACTACGCCACCCAGCGCCGCCTGCTCATCGAGCGCAGCGCGGTCCTGCAAGACGTGCGCCACGGCGACCCACGCCTGCGGGACGGCGACACCATCTACCTCACCGTGGCCGACCGCAACGGCATGATGGTCTCGCTCATCCAGAGCAACTACATGGGTATGGGCAGCGGCCTCGTACCCGACGGCCTCGGCTTCATGTTCCAGAACCGTGGCGCCCTCTTCGCCATGGATCCCGACCATCCCAACGTCTACGCCCCCGGCAAGCGCCCCTTCCACACCATCATCCCCGCCTTCGTCATGAAAGACGGCGTGCCGTTCATGAGCTTCGGGCTGATGGGCGGCGATATGCAGCCGCAGGGCCACACGCAGATCATCACCAACATCGTCGACTTCGGCATGAACGTGCAGGAGGCCGGCGATGCCGCGCGTTACCGCCACAACGGCAGCAGCAGCCCGATGGGTGACCTCATGACCGACGGCGGTGTGCTCCAGGTAGAGAGCGGCTTTGATCCCGCTGTGCTCGACGACCTACGGCGGCGCGGCCACAACGTACAGGTCGTCAACAACGGCAGCTACGGCGGCTACCAAGCCATCATCTGGGACGCCGTCAACAAGGTCTATTGGGGCGGCACCGAGATGCGCAAAGACGGCATCGTGATCGGGTATTGAGGCCGTCGAATTCTGAGGTCAGCAGGGCCCGGCACGGATTTACCGTCGTCCCTCGATGCGTGCGGAGAGTGAGTCGTGATAGGCAGCGACGAGGCGCCGAGCCTCGCGGATGCGCACATCAGTGGTATCGCTGAGGAGGGCGAGGGCTTTCTCGGCGTCGCCGTGCTGGTCGAACAGGTCGAGGCGGTCGCCGCTGATGGCGCCACCTGTGCGCGGGCCAAAACGGTAGCGTGTTACGCCGGTGCTGTCGCTGGACCGGCTGAACATGTAGCTGCCGTAGGTGGGGGTAATCTCTCGGTCGATCAGTTGACGCAGGTGCCCATAGAAGAGCTTGAGATCTAGGTTTCTGAAACTCCAGCCCCAATATCGCTCCATGCTCTCTGGCATGCTGGCCATGAATGCTTGGTAGAGGTTGCGGTCGTAGGCCTCAGCGAAGGTGTGCGCACCAACAACCTCCAGATCCTGACCATCAGGGAGACTGCCCGCAATCGCGTCGGGTGTCAAGTCCACCGTCGGGTCGAGGACGATGACGTGGCGGCTTTGATCGAGCGTGGGGTGGGGCAGGCTCATCACCTTGCCCTCCAGCGGCTCGCGTAGGCTACCCAGGTCAAACCCCTCGGGCGGTCCTGCTGCATCCACGATGACGACGTGGCCGAGCACTTCATCGTCGGTGAACGTGACGAAGCCGAGCGAGAGCAGCACCACGGTCACCACCGCAACGAGTGGTGCCCGCGATGGTCTCCGGCGTTGCGCTTGGCGCGCGTCGATGCGGCGCAGCCAGTCGGCTACGTCGCTGTACGAGGCGTCATGGTTGGTGGTCTTCAGCGGGTCGAGCATGGGTCAGGCGCTGGTGCGCGTCTTGGGTGTGACGGAGGGCTTCATCGAGTAGCGAGTTGGCCTCGACGGACGGAAGTGCTCGGTCATCGAGGAGCGTTCGCATGGCCGAGCGGCCTCGGGCCAGGCGCGACTTCACAGCAGAGAGGCTGCGGTCTCCTTGAATCTGTCGGATCTCATCGAGCGAGAAGCCACCCAGCTCAAAGAGCAGCAGGGCGATGCGCTGCTTCTTAGGAAGTTGGCCGAGTGCGGCCAATAGATGCTCTTGATCCGCATCGAACACGCCGAGCGTGTGGATGGCGGGCAGGTGGACGACCGTGCTGAGCGGCACGAACCGCTGCCAGAACGTCCGGCGTGCCTGCGAGGCGAAGGTGCGCGTGGCGATCTGGAAGATCCACGGCCGGAAGCGCGCCCTGTCGCGCAGTGCTGCAAACTTCCCTAAGCCGCGCAGCAGCGTGTCTTGCACCAAGTCCTCAGCCTCGACCCGCGCGTGCCGATGTGCGAGTGCCTGGCAGTACTGGACAAGGTCCGAGTAATGCGGAGCGAGAAGGTCGGCGAAGTCGGGCATGGGCGCGGCGGCGGCATAAGCAGCGGGCCCAATAGACGCGGTCGCGGCGTGCGAAGTCGCACCGATGCCCGACTTTTCCGCGCCCGTGCTACGGTAGCACGACCAGCGGCTGCGTCAGCGTGCGGCCGTCGGTGGCAGTGAGCCGGACGAGGTACGTGCCCGGTGCAGCGGCCTCGGCGCTCCACAGCGCGGTGTGCTCGCCTACAGCATGCCAGCCTTCAGCAACGGTCGCCACCGCGCGCCCGAGCACATCGAACACCTGGACCTGAATGCGCTGCGCCGTGGGCAAGCTGAATGTCAGCGTGGTACGGTCGCGTAGCGGGTTGGGATACGCTGGCTGCAACTCGAAGCGTTCCTGTGGCGTGGTGGCTTCGCGGCCCGTAGCAATGCCGTCGAGCTGAACCTCCAGCGTGAGGCCATCGCCGCTGAGGGCAGCCTCGACGGTTTTGGAGAGGCTGCCATGCTCCACGGTCACGGCGTATTCGCCCTGGAAGCCGCGCGTGGCGTACTGCCCATCGGCGTTGGTGACGCCCGTCTCATCGGTCCACCACGTCTCGAAGAGGAGTTTTCGGTACGCCTCGCCTGCGGGCTTGATCGACCAGTCGGCGCGGAAGAGGGGCGCATCGCCCAGCCAGTGGTTGTCGTCGTGGAAGCCCCACATCACCACGCCTGTCACGCTGGGATGGCTGTACATCGCGGTGTAGAAGTCGCGGATGTAGCGCCCAGCCAGCTCCTCGTCCATCCCCGACATGTCGAACTCCGTCACCTTCAGCTCCAAACCGAACTGCGCATACTCGTCCAACTTGCTGAGGAGCGTGAGCGGATCGGTGGGGTTACTGCCCATGTGCGCCTGGAAGCCGATGCCATGGAGCGGCGCGCCGTCTTCCAGCAGGTCTTGGATGATTTCTTTATAGCGATGGTCGGTGACCTCATCGCCTGCGCCATTGGACAGAATGCTGAAATCGTTGATGAACAGCTTAGCGTCGGCATCGAGCTCGTTGGTGCGCTGGAACCAGACAGCGCGTTCGTCTTCGCCGAGGACGTCTTCCAGCTTGGTCAGGTGGGCGGCCTCGTTGAGGACGTCGTAGTCGGTCACGATGTCACCGAGTTGGTTCGTCACGTCTACGATGCGCGCCTCAATCGCTTGGCGCAGGAAGGCCGGGTCATTGGAATTGCGGACGTCCTCGGGCATGGACGACCAGCTCTCGCCCGGTCGCACATCCGACCACAGGATGGGGTGCGCCCGCACGCTCATGCCGCGCGCCTGCATCCACTCCAAGCTCCGCATGACGCTGGTGTTGCCCTGGTCCCAGTTGCGCCAGTAGATACCGATGACGCCTGAGTTGAACATCTCCTCGAACGTGTCACGGTACTGCGCCCAGATGCGCGAGCGTTCCGCCAAGCGGTTCGACTGGTCGAACGAGCCGAACGGGAAGGCATGGCGTTGCATCTCGACGGCCACGCTAGCATCGGGCACGACGTCGCCGTTGGCATCGGTGACGCGCACGGTGAGGTCGCCCTTGCGATGCTGGTCGATGCGAGCGGCGGCTTCTGCGCGCCACGGGTGGTTCTCGGCACTGCCCGCATAGTCTGGGGCCGGTGCGCGGCGCGGCAGGTCTTCGGGTGCGTATGCGGTGCCAAAGTTGAGCAGCGCAAGGCCCCCCAGATCCACATCTTGGGCCACCAAGCCGAGGTTGAACTGGAACCGTGCGGCTCCTCTGTTGAACGTCGATTCGTTGCGGAACGGCACGAGCACCAGCTGCCAGTCGCTGCCGAGCCCATACGTTTGGTGCAGGTGGCTGGCATACGGAGGTCCAGCTTGCTCCAGTCGCACCTGGACTTCAGCTGTGCCGCCATCGAGTGCCTGCCCCCGCACCCACATTACCAGCAACAGCACATCGCCATCGGCGATCGCAGCGCGGGTGGACCAGCGTACTGTGCGTTCCCACGGGCGGTCGGGGACGGCAGTGGCCACGTGGAAGGAGTCGTAGGCGGCGAACAATTCGCCATCGGCTGTGCGCTGCTGACGGCGGACTGAGGTCAGGCCACCACGCCCCACCTTATCGGTCTCTTTGCCGTCTTGGGAGAGCACCCAGGTCCCCCCCGTAATACCGTAGTCTTGGCGTAGCAAGTCACGCAGCGCGGTGTGGTACGCATCCTCTTGCGCGTGAACCGAGCTTGCCATCAACAGGCCGCATAGCAGGGCGACCATACCAGAGAAACGCATCATCAGATGTACGGGATGTGTGACGAACTATGCTGCAAGGTAGCGCAGCGTGACGACTAATCCCAAGGTAATCCGCTGTGCTCAGCGCACCGCCCAGTCGTCCACGATACCCACGATGATGGTGTTAGCGGGTACATCGGGCGCGTCGAGGAGCTGTGCCACGACGGCTCCCTCCTTGGCCATAAGGACGACGTCGCCTTCGCCTGCGCCCAGGTGGGGGTCGATAGCCAGCACATCGGGCACCGCCATCGGTGCCCCGTCCACGTCGATAGGCTGTACGATGAGCAGGCGACCTTGGCGCAACGCGCTGTGCTTGCGGGTGGCCACAACTGTGCCTGTTACTCTTCCGAGAATCATATCGCCGTACGGGTGTTACTGCGCGCTGTGGTAGCACATGGCACCACAATATATCTGCGTATCTGTCGCGAGACTGTCTTGGTCTGAGGATTTACTCCCATTTTCGTGTAGATCTTGTAAACTGTGCATTATTTGTGGCTAAGTACATACATCCTATCACGGTAGCAGATGTATCTTTGATGCCGTCGTTAACCACACATTGCGCATCGCCCTTGTGAGCCCACGTGCGACATCACCGTCATCAATAAGTTACCATTTTAGTCTATGTACAGCACTAAAGGCATCGAGACCGTCGCCACCATCACAGAATTGCGTTCGAAAACGTCGGAACTGGTCGAGCACGCGAAAGAGATTGAGCATGGCATCCTCATCCAGAAAAACAATGACCCGTACGCCGTGCTGATCAGCTACGAGCTGTACATTGAGCTGTTGAAGCTGAAAGACACAAAGGCAAAGAAGAAGTAAGCGCCCATATGCTTGGGTTGCAGTCTAGAAAAGTGGAAAGCGGAGGCCCCTACAGCGAGGCGTCCGCTTTCTCATTTTTGCTCTTTTGTAGTGACCAACGATACGCGCCGTGGCGGTACGTCCGTTTGCGGTTGTTAAGCCGCCCGGCGTAGGTGTTGATACTGGAAAGGCAACGTAATTCGCACTGAGGTTCCGGCGTTTGGCGCGCTCTCAAACGCGATGGCGCCATCGTAGAACGCCACAAGGCGCCGCACAATGGCCAAGCCGAGCCCTTGCCCTTGCTGTTCGTGGGTGGCGCGGTCGAACTGGACAAACGCGCCAATGCGCTGAATCTGAACGGCCTCCATCCCTCGGCCTTGATCAGACAGCTCGATGACGTACCCGTTGGGGGTGGAGGTGCCACGTACCGTGACAGCCTCGCCCGCCTCGGAAAATTTGAACGCATTGTCTGCGACAGCACCTACGATGCGCCGCAAGGCGTCGCCGTTAACGGCCAGCGGCGCGGCCTCCACCTCTACCTGCAGATCAGTTGTGCGATGGTGGCGCTCCGCATGGGCGTATGCCGTGAGCTCAATGTCAGGGGCAAAGTCGTCGGCGTCTACGGTGCGGAACTCACGTTGGCTTTCGGGGTCGTGCTGCAACAGTTCCAGGCGCGTGTAATACGTGTATTGCTCTATCGTGTGGTTCAGGCGGTGGCCCGCCTCGTACAGATCCTTCAGCATACCCTTGGCTACGTCGGCCTCCATCTCGTCGTAGTCGTCGTGCATGATCTGCGCGATGCCCATGATGGCGGCCAGCGGCGTGCGTAATTCGTGTGGCAGTGCATTCGAGATGCTGTAGCGCAGCTCGTCGATCCGGCTCCGCACCTCTTCTTCGTTCTCGGCCTGCTTCTGCAGGCGCGTGTCGATTGCCGTGAGGACTTCGTCGGCGGTGAACGGTTTGGTGAGGTAGTCGTCGGCGCCCAGGGTCATCCCCTCGCGCAGGTCGGCCTTTTCGGCTTTGGCGGTGAGGAAGACGAAGGGCGTGCTCTTGGTGGCGGCGTTGGCGCGCAGCCCAGCAATGACCTCGTGGCCCGTCATCTCGGGCATCATCACATCGCAGATGACAAGGTCGGGCAGGTGCTCCAGGGCGGTGGCGAGGCCGATGCGGCCGTTGGGCGCCGTGAGCACGTTGTAGCCTTCGGCTTCGAGGAGCCACATCAGGTTCTCGCGGATGTGCTCCTGGTCTTCGATGACAAGAATAGTTTTCATAGCAACAGGTACGCAGATTAGAGCGCGGTGATGGGCGAGGGAGAGGGAGAGGACTTGAGGGCCGCGGGCACGAGCATGGCCTGCGCGGGTAAGCTGACGGTGAATGTGGTGCCTTCGTTGACGACGCTGTCCACCTCGATGCGACCGCCGTGCATCTCCACAGCCCGCTTGACGATGGAGAGGCCCAGGCCTGTGCCTGGGCGGGCCTCCACGTTGGAGGCGCGGTGGAACGGCTGGAACAGGTGCTTGAAGTCGGCCTCAGGAATCCCGATACCGTCATCGCTGACGGTGCAGATGACCTCGTCCAGCTCATGCCGCACGGTGAACGTGACAGTCTGGCCGGGGTCGGAATATTTAAACGCGTTGGAGAGCAGGTTGGTGAGGACCAGCCGCACCAGCTTGGGGTCGGCTTCGATAACGATGGGCGCCTCGGGGATGGATACGTTGAATGTGTGTGCGCTGCCCATGCTGAGGTCGAGCTCGGCGGCGACCTTCTCGGCCAGCTCGCGCACGTCCATCTCCACGGGCGCGGCTTTCATCTGCCCGGCGTCAGACTTGCCCAGCACGAGCACGTCTTCGAGCAGCGACGTCATGTGCTTTACGTTCTCCTGGATGCGTCCGAACAGCTTGGCGCGGCGCTCAGCGTTCCAGCGCTCGTTGAAGCGTTCCAGCAGATCGGCAGAGGACTGGATGGCAGCCAGCGGGGTGCGCAGCTCGTGCGAGGCCATCGAGACGAAACGCGTCTTCAGCTCGCCCAGCTCACGCTCCTTCGAGAGGGCCACCGCCATCGTCTCCATCGCTTGGCGGCGCTTGGTGACGTCGTGCAAGGTGCCGCTGAGCCCCGCCACTTCGTTGCCCGTTTCGTTCAGGCGCGCAAATACTTCCAGCCAGCGCGTGGTGCCCATGTGGGTAGCAAAAGGCAGCTCCAGGCGGCAGTAGTCGCGTGCCCCGGCACGCAACTCATCGAGCGCGGCAAGCAGCTGACTGCGTTCTGCTTCCGCCACAAAGTCGGTGAGGCATTGCCCTAGGCTGTCGCCCACCTCGTAGCCCAGGATCTCTGTCCACGCCGGGTTGAGGAACGTCCAGTGCGCCTCGGCATCGGTTTGAAAGACGACATCCTTTACCGTATCCACCACAGAGCTGTAGCGGTCGCGGCTGTCGCGCAAGGCCTCTTCGGCCTGCTTGCGGTCGGTGATGTCAACAGAGATGCCCAAGATATTGACCTCCCCGGTGGCCAACTCGATGGGGGTCATGACGGTCTCGAACCAGCGCACCTCGCCGTCGGCGGTCGCCATCGACTCTTCGAAGGTGATGGACTGCCGGGACTCAAGTACGTGCTGGTCCAGGTCGCGCGCGCCCTCAGAGCTGGCCGTCTGCCCCACGAGGGCCTCAATCGTGACGCCAAAGACATCGGCCACGGCTTGGTTGACGAGCTTGAAGCGCCCTGCGGCATCTTTCACGAAGATGAGGCTGGGGTCCGTGTCAATGACGTTGCGGATGAACGCCTGCTGCGCTTCTACTTCTTGCTCAATGCGCTTGCGGTCGGTGATGTCGAGCGAGAAGGTGAGCACGGGGCTGTGCTCGGGCTGCTCGGGCTCCACCAACACGCGCCCGGAGAACAGGTAGCGGGGCTCGCCGTCGAGCGTGACCTGCATCTCGCTCACGCGCTGGCCGTCACCACTGCGCCGCAGGGCTTCCTCCTCGCTCAGCAGCTGCTCGGCTACAGCGTCGTCGAAGACATCGTGCTCGTTGTGGCCCAGGAAGTCACCGGCGGCGCGCCCCGTGAACTTGAGCGTCTGCTCGTTGACGAAGGTGACCGTGCCGCTGGCATCTTTCTCGTAGATGTTGATGGGCAGGCTGTTGAGGATGCGGTCGAGCTTGCGCTGCTGGCTGATGAGGGCATGCTCGGCGTCCTCGCGGGCTAGGTGCCCCGTGACCATATCGCTTACCACGCGGAGTTGCCGTACGTCTTCGGCTTGCCAACGGCGCGGGCCCTGCGTGTGGTCGAGCCCGACGAAGCCGTACAAGTGGCCACTCTGGAGCCGGACGGGCACGAGCAGCAGCGCCGTCACACCCAGCGAGCCGAAGAAGGCCTGTTCGTGCTGTCCTGCCTCTGGCAAGGCGTTCACGTCTTCGATAATCACGACCTCGCCCCGCTCTAGGATAGGCAGTGCCCACGGAAACTGGCGTGCCTCCAAGGGGGGCAGCCCGTCGAAGAGGGGCTGGGCGCCGGGGAAGCACCACTCATGCGTGTTTTCGAGGCGGCCGCTATCGAGCCGGAAGATGAATGCCCGATCGGAGCGCAGCGTCAGCCCCAACTGCTCCAGGACGAAGTGGAAGTTGGCTTCTTCCTGCACAAAGTGTTTGGAGATGGAGGCCAGCGACTGCTCCAACAAGAGGCGCTGTTGCAAGCGTTGCTCGGCTTCTTTCTGCTCGGTCACATCCTGCGCAATGCCAAGCACGCGCGTGGGGACGCCTGCGCTGTTGAACTCGAGGTCCCCCTTGAGGAATGCGGTCCACTGCGTGCCGTCGCTGCGCACCATGCGGGCTTCCGAGACGAACGTCTTGCGGCGCTCGATGCACGAGTGGAGCGTGCCGACCACCATGTCGCGATCATCGGGATGGATCCAGTTGATGAACGCCTTGAAGCTGGGCCGCACGGCACCCGGTTCCAGACGCTGCAGGTGGAACAGGTTTTCGGACCACTGTACGAGGTTGGTGGAGATATCCCAGTCCCAGCTGCCCACGTTGGCAATGCTCTGCGACACGCTGAGTAGGGCCTCGGAACGCTGCAGCGCATCCTCGGCGTGCTTGCGCTCAGTGATGTCTTCGATGACAAGCACGAAGTACCGCATGCCATCGGCGCTTTGCACCACCGAGAGCGACATGTTGCACCAGATGAGGCGGTCGTGCGCGCCTTGGTAGCGCACCTCAAGCGCAGCGTGGTGGGTGTCGCCTGCGATAAGCTGCTCGCGCATAGCCTGGCAGGCTGCTACATCGTCGGGATGGATGATGTCTTCAAAACGACGGCCTCGGATCTCGTCTGCCGTGTAGCCCAGCGTGTCGGCGAAGCGACGGTTGAGGTGGAGCCACTTGCCCGACGTGCTGAGGCGTGCCACGCCCACGGCGGCCTGCTCGAACATGGCGCGGAAACGCTCCTCGTTCTCCGCAAGCACGGCCTGATCTTGCTGCCGCCGCATCGCATGGGTGATGCTATGGGCCACCGACTGGAGGATGTTGCGCTCCGAGTCGGACCAGTAGCGCGCGGCCTCGCAGTCGTCGAAGCCGACGAAGCCCCAGAACTGCCCTTCGATGTGGATGGGCATGAGGAGTACCGAGACGGCCGCTTGCTGCTCCAGCAACGCGCGCTCCTCCGCCTGGAACTCGTTCACGTGACCCGCCACGGGCACCTGCTCGCGGAAGTGACGCATCCAACCCGGGATCTGAGTCGCTTGGATCGTCTGCGGCACGGGCGGGGCGTCGGCGTGCTCGTGATGTTGCCACACGTAGCGCTGCACGAAGCGCTCGGCAGCCCCATCGCTGCCCACGCGGACCTCGTACAAGTACACGCGGTCGGCGTGCGAAGCTTTGCCGAGGATGGAGAAGGCCCGCTCCAAGGCTGTGTCGAAGGCGCTCTCGGTGAGCAGCGCTTGGCTGATGCGGGCGGAGGCACGGAGCAGGCGATCCTGCTGGCGCACCCGGTCTTCCGCCTCTTTGAGCTTGGTCACATCCACGCCATACCCCACCACCGACACCACCCGTTGCTTGGCGTCTTGTACCGGGCTCAGCCGGCGCAGGAAGTGCCGCGTGCCCTGGGGGGTGGCAAAAGTCTCTTCGTACTCCAGGCTGCGCTTGTTCTCAATCACCTCCACAATCTTGTCTAGGCGGCGCTGGCCCGTCTGGGTGTCCAGGTCGCGGGCTTGGCAGTACTCCACGTCGGTCTTGCCGATCAGCTCGGCGCGCACCTCGGGGTTGCCGATGGCTTGCGGGTTGAGGAAGCGGTAGCGGCCTTTCGTGTCGAACACAGCCACGGCTGCCGGTACGTTCTGCAGGATCTCCTCGTAGAAGTCGCGCAGCTGCCGCACTTCTTGCTCAGCCTGTAGGCGCTCGGTGATGTCGCGGCCCACGCCTTGGAAACCCAGGATGCGCCCGTGGTCATCGCGTATCAGGCGGGTCCGCAGCCCGATCCACGCACTATCGCCCGTAGCGGGGATGAAGGGGAACTCGTAGTACATGTCTACGATGCCCTGCTTGAACTGGCGAATGTAGCGCTCGGTGGCTTCGCGGCGGAAGTCGGGGCTGATGAAGAAGGTAAAGTGTTTACCCAGCACCTCCTGCTCTGCCATGCCGAAGCGCGTCAGGCCTTGCTGGTTGATGTACGAAAGCCGCCCCTGGGCATCGGCGCGGAAGATGATGTCGGTGGCGTCTTCCACCAGCTGGCGATAGCGCGCCTCGGTCTGCTGGAGCGCCTTGGCCACTTCGACGCGCTCTGTGGTTTCATGCTCCAGCGTCTCGCTGACGGAGGCGAGCTCTTGGTTGCGCGCTTGGATGTGAGCCTGCAGCGCGGCGCGCACCGTCTCCAAGCTGGACTGCTGCTGGCCCATGTAAAACGCGAGGTTAACGATCACCGCGGGCACAGCAAGCAGCAGCCAGAACAGCGGGTTGACCGTGAGCGACTCCAGCAACAGCCCGATCTGGAAGTGACCGGCCCGCAGCCCCTCCGAAAGGACAGCGCCTGCCGGAAACAGCAGCCCGAATGCCGCGCCTAAGCACGTCGCTCGTATCGTAGCGCTGAGGGGCTTGTAAGCCATGGCAGAGAAGCGTGGGTAGTCTGTAGAAGCCGACCGGGCAGAGGCCGAGCCGTTTCGGTATCGACGTCGCGTGGGGTACCTTAAGCAGGCCGAGTGGGGGACTTCCCCAATGTCAAGAAGTGTTCCCTTCTCACTCTGGTGCCAGGGGATGGGGCTGAGCCCACCGCATGTGCCGCCGCGAGTCTCGGGGCGAGACGCGATCCGTTGCTCTGTTGCCGCGTATAGGCCGATTTTCCGCACAAGCACCTCGCCACTATGTCTCGTGTACGTGCTCTGATCGAGGGCCTCATCCATGACGTGCTCGAGGCGTTTCCGCCGGGCATTGACTACCCGCGCACCGTCTTCGACCGCGCGCCCATGCCGCCCTCGCTGGCCCACTTCCTCAGCCGCACCCTGGATCACTGCAGCCAGATTGAGGTCGAGCGCCTGCGCGGCACCGCCTCAGAGTGGTTTGATGGCGACGCGACCGAGGCGAAGGCTGCACGCGAGCAGTGGCTAGCCGCTCTGCAGCAACATGCGCAAGTGCCTGCCAGCGAGTGGGAGCGCATGGTGGAGCAGGCCGCTCACAACACGGTCAGCTACCTGGTGCGGCCCGCCACCACACTCGTCAAATTCGTTTTCCAGAACGAAGACGGTCCGCTGGCTGCGCCCGTCGTGCGCCGGCGCGTAGGGTACTTTCACGCGTACAGCTACCTTGCCGACGCCGTCCACACCTACTTCAACCAGAAGGCCGTACTCCACATTGAGCAAGAGCGCTTCGCCTCGCTGCTGCATCGGGTGGACCGCCACCTGACCGACGATTACACGCCGGAGCGATGGGCGGCGCTGCTGGGCCCACTCTACGAGACGGTGGGCGCGGACGAAGGCTTGCCCATCGGGGTGTTACGGCTGTTTTTCCATGAGAAAGGCCGCGCCGACCTTGAAGACCGCTTGTACCAAGCTGAGCGGAAGGACAACCGCCTGACGCTGACCGCCGATGCGCTGATCGAGGTGCTGGCAGCACCAGCGGGCTTCCCCGATGACGAGGCTGAGGTGCTGCCTGAGGTGACGCCAGCGACAGCATCGCCCATGCTTGCGCCCGTGGCGCCCATTGTCGCGCCCCCGCCCGCTGCAGAGGCTCCACCGCCGCCGCCGCCCCCAGTGACAGGGTCGCCTGCGCCTGCGGCGCCTGTGGCGGCTCCCACACCCCACGAGGCCCCTCCGCCTAAACCCTTCGCGCCGCCCGCCCCTGTCCACCATGACCCTCCTCCAGTAGAGGACGCCGATGGGCTCGTTCCGCTGTGGAAGCAGTTTCAAGCCCGCAACGAGGCGGTACCGTTGCCCACCGCGCCCGCTGATCCGCCAGAGCCTGAGGCGGCAGAGGGCGAGCCGTTGTGGAAGCAGTTCCAACGGCAGAACGACACCTCGTCCGCAGGAGGCACAGCGCCTCCTGCGGAGGCGGTTGTAGACGAGTCCGCCTCCACGCCTGTGCCCGTGAGCGCGCCATCAGTGGCCTCGGCTACCGAGCGTGCTGTGCTGGGTGCGGCAGGCGTGCGGCAGCGTGATCAATTCATCAAGCACTTGTTCGAGGACGGTGAAGCCGACTACCTTGCGTTCGTCGAGCACCTGGCCCACGAGCCTACCTGGGCGGCGGCCTCGCAGCGTATCGCCCAAGAGGTCTTCCGGCCCCGCCGCATCAACATCTACAGCCCTGTCGCCGTCGCCTTCACTGACGCCGCCGAAGCCCGCTTCCGCAACGCATGACCGACCCGTTCGCTGACCTCCACGCCCGCCGCGAAGAAGCTAAGCTGGGCGGTGGCGAAGCCCGCATCGCCCGCCAGCACGACCGCGGCAAGCTCACGGCCCGCGAACGCCTCGACGTCTTGCTTGACCCCGGCTCGTTCCAGGAACTGGGCATGTTCGTGCGCCACCAAACGCGTGACTTCGGCCTAGACGCCAACCGCCCCTACGGCGACGGCGTGGTCACCGGCTATGGCACCATCGACGGGCGGCTCGTCTACGTCTTCAGCCAGGACTTCACCGTGTTCGGCGGGTCGCTGGGCGAGGCGCACGCGCGCAAGATCGTGAAGGTGATGAACTTGGCTCTGGAGAACGGGGCGCCCATCATCGGGCTCAACGACTCGGGCGGCGCACGCATTCAGGAGGGCGTCGTCTCGCTGGGCGGCTACGCCGATATCTTCCTGCTCAACACCATGGCGTCGGGCGTCATCCCGCAGCTCTCGGCTATCATGGGGCCGTGCGCGGGCGGTGCCGTCTACAGCCCCGCCATCACCGACTTCGTGTTCATGGTGCAAGGCACCAGCTACATGTTCGTGACAGGGCCAGATGTGGTGAAGACGGTGACGCAAGAGGAGGTCACGGCTGAGGAGCTGGGCGGCGCGGCCACGCATGCCAGCAAGAGCGGCGTGTGCCATGTCGTCACCCAGAACGACGTCGACTGCTTGCTCCAACTACGGGCGCTGCTGAAGTACATCCCGCAAAACTGCGAGGACGCCGTCCCGCTCGCGGCTACGACCGACCCGCACGACCGCGCCGACGCGGACCTGGACACGCTCGTCCCTGAAAACCCGAACAAACCCTACGACATCCTCGATGTGATTCGGCGGGTAGTGGACGACGGCACGTTCTTCGAGATCCACCCCGATTATGCCGCCAACTTAGTGGTCGGGTTCGCGCACCTGGGCGGCCGTAGCGTGGGCATCGTCGCCAACCAGCCCGCCGTGCTTGCCGGCTGCCTCGACCTCGACGCCTCCATCAAGGGCGCGCGCTTCGTTCGCTTCTGCGATGCGTTCAACATCCCGCTGGTCGTCTTCGAAGATGTCCCCGGCTTCCTGCCCGGCACCGACCAAGAGTTGCGCGGGGTCATCCGGCATGGGGCCAAGCTGCTCTACGCCTTCTGCGAGGCCACCGTCCCCAAAATGACCGTCATCACCCGCAAGGCGTACGGCGGTGCGTATGACGTGATGAACTCCAAGCACATCCGCGGCGACCTCAACTTCGCCTGGCCCACGGCCGAGATCGCGGTGATGGGCCCGAAGGGCGCTGTGGAGATCATCTACCGCCGCCAGATCGCCGCCGCCGATGATCCGCAAGCCACCACCGATGCGTTCATCGACGCCTACCGGGAGAAGTTCGCCAACCCGTACGTGGCCGCTGAGTATGGCTATGTGGATGATGTGATTGAGCCCCGCCTGACGCGCCAGAAGCTGATTGCCGGGCTAGAAATGCTTAAGAACAAGGTAGTCAACAACCCCCGCAAGAAGCACGGGAATATACCCTTGTAGGCGCATAACCTAGGCCCCAGTTTGAAACGGATAGTCGTCCTCGTCTAGCATCGACTTGACCGATTTCCACTCGGCGGACGTCCGGTCTCCAGGCTCCTCTTCGCTCGTGAACTGCAGGGGGGCGCGGTCTTCCCGGGGAACGACGGCTTGCTGTGTCGTGAAGCCGCAGAGCTGCTCCACATCGTACTTCCACAACGCGGCACCTTGCACCTTAATCAGCACCCGCTTGCCTGAGCGCAAGCGCAGTGCCAGGGCCGCGCGGTCTTGCTTTGATCGGCGGACGAGACTCACGCTCTCAATCTCTTGCGGCGCGATACGCTCGCTTTGTTTGCCGGAAAGGCCCCATGTCTCAATCAAGAAGCCTGTAGGGTTCAACGTAGTACGTGTAAGGAGGGCGTTGGGGGTACGCCACCGCCAGCGCCGGGAGGTGCGCGGCGAGAAGGGAGTCACAGACATAGCGGGCGATCCAGTGTGGTGGGGAGAAGGTGATGAGGTACGCGGAGCCGTGGTGTTGTGCGGTGTGTGCGTGTGGATGGGACGTGTTAATATGATGATTTTTTTGACGAAAGCCTAGATTTTTCATAGCACTAACCTTTTGTTTACTGGCCCATCATGGCTGTGCAGCATCTCCCGAAGACCATCGACGCTCGTGATCACTATTGACGCTATCAACCATGCGGCCACGTGGCTGCGCAAGCGTGTAGACCACACACCGCTGGTCTACAGCAGCGCCTTGTCCACACATGCAGAAGCGCCAATTTGGCTCAAAATGGATCACCTGCAGCGCACGGGGTCGTTCAAAGTGCGCGGTGCCTTGTATGCCCTCTCCCAAATGCCCGGTGCCCAGCGGCGCCGAGGCGTAGTCACGTGCTCGGCGGGCAACCACGGTAAGGGCATGGCCTATGCTGCACAGCAGATGAAGATGCCCGTACGCATCTACGTACCGCAGTCTGTTGATGAGGCCAAGTATGCGGGGATGATCGCGCTGGGAGCTACCGTCATCCGCACTGACTTCCCAGGGTACGACGCCACCGAGGCATGGGCACGCACTGAAGCCGCCCGCCTGGATATGCCCTTTGTCAGCGCGTTTGATGACTGGGACATCATGGCAGGTAACGGCGGCAGCCTCGGCGTGGAGATCGTCACTGACATCGACGATGTGGGTACGCTCCTCGTCTCGGTGGGCGGCGGCGGTTACGGCGCAGGCTTGGCGTTCTATCTGAAGGCGTGCTTCCCCAATCTCCACGTGGTTGCCGTCCAGCACGAAGGCTGCCCTGCCCTGGCGCAGTCGTTGGCGCGGGGCGAGGCGATCACGGCCATGCCCGCGCTGGAGACGGTGGCGGGTGGGTTGGAAGGCGGGCTGGGCGTGCGGCCATTCACGGTGCTTCGGGAGGCGGTGGATACAGTCGTGCATGTCTCCGAAGCCGAAATCAAAGCGGCGGTGCGTTGGTTGCTCGCTGAACATCAGACGCTTGTGGAGCCCTCTGCAGCCGTCACGGTTGCCGCTCTGCTGCATGGTAAGGCAAAGCTACCGAACGTTCGCCCGGTGGTGACCGTACTGACGGGCCGCAATGTCAGCTATTCTACACTCCGCTCTATCGTATGCGCCTCCTCGTAAGCATTACGCTCCTCACGCTTTTCGCCCATGTGCCCGCCTCGGCGCAGGACGCCGCGCTCTCGGTGCGAGCGATGTCCTTCAACATCCGATACAACAACCCCGGCGATGGCATCCATGCGTGGCCCAACCGGGCCGACGACGCGGCGCGTACCATCGCGTTCTGGGACGCCGACGTGGCGGGTTTGCAAGAGGCGTTGCGCGGGCAGATCGATGACGTGAGCATGCGCTTGCCGGACTATGCATGGCTCGGCGTGGGGCGGGACGACGGTGCCGATGCAGGCGAGTTCAGCCCCATCTTCTACAAGCGCGATCGCTTTAACGTGGTAGAGCAAGGCACCTTCTGGCTCTCGCCTACGCCCGACGAAGTGGGCAGCCAAGGCTGGGATGCCGCGCTGCCGCGCATCGCCACGTGGGCGCACTTGCAGGACAAAGCGACGGAAGCTCGCTTTCTCATCGTCAACACGCACTTTGACCACGTGGGCGAAGAGGCGCGCGTCCAGTCGGCGCAGCTGATCCGGTCGCGGCTCGAGAACATGCCCCTCTTGCGCTTGCCCGACATCCCCATCATCCTGATGGGAGACTTCAACGTGACGCCCGATCATGCAGCATATGCTGCGCTCACGAGCGCCCACCAATCGCACCGCATGTTCTACGACGCCCGGCATGTGGCAAGGCGCCCCGCTTATGGTCCCGAAGGCACCTTCTCGGGCTTCACCGTGGGCGAGGAGTCCGACCGCCGCATCGACTACATCTTCACCTCGGCGGCGTGGAGCGTGGAGCGATACGGTGTGCTCAACGCCCACCGCGAGGGGCGCTACCCGTCGGATCATCTACCTGTCGTTGCCGAGCTGCTCTGGATGCCATAGCCTAGCTGCCGTCCCGCTTCACCTTTCCGCCCGGCCCATGGCCCACCGTCGGTATGACCGAGATGCTTGGCAAGCAGCGTGTCCCCATGCGGCGCTCACGCCTGCACAGCGCCATGCGATGGACGCCATCGCTCCCGCCTTGCCAGACGGCGAAGTCGAGGCGGTTTATCTGCCGCTGGCTGCCCTCATCAGGGCACAGCTTGGTCAGCAGGCGCCACCGTTCCTCATCGGCATTGCGGGGAGCGTAGCGGCTGGGAAGAGCACAGTAGCCCAGCTCTTGAGAGGGCTACTCACCGTATGGGGACGAGTGCCAACGGTGCAGGTACTCAGCACCGATGGGTTTATCTACCCAACAGCCGTCCTACAAGCACGACGGTTGATGCACCGCAAAGGCTTTCCTGAAAGCTATGACACCACCACCTTTTTCAACCTCATCCGTGGGGTGCGGGCAGGGGAAGCCCATGAGGCCCCCCTCTACTCGCACCAGACCTACGACCGTTTGCCTGAGACCTTGCCTATTCATCGGCCCGATGTGTTGATCGTGGAGGGCGTCAACGTTCTACAGGCTACGCCTGAACAGGCCGACGGCGTGCGTCCGTTCTTGGATCTCAGCCTGTACGTTGATGCCAGCGAGGACGACCTGTTTGCATGGTTCATGCAGCGCTTTCAGCGGCTGCTTGAGGCTGCTCGCCGTGACCCATTGGCTTACCTCCATCCGCTCACGACGCTGCCCCCAGCAGAGGCCGAAGCGCGGGCGACGCACATTTGGAACACCATCAACCTGCCCAATCTCCGGCAGCACATCCGGCCCACGCGTGCCGCTGCGCACCTCGTGCTGGAGAAGTCATCCACCCACCGTGTCCACCGTGTCGCATTACACACCCGCAGCCTAGGGCATTTAAATGTGTAGAGGTAGGATTTAGGAAATGGATCTTCTATCTTAGCGCTTCACCTCACCCCAGCCTGCTCCCAAGATCTCTACGACTCAGGTCTCTGTTTCATGCCGACCCCTTCAGGTGAACCCCTACTAACTGCATCATACCGGGCTGCCAAGCAGTGGCGCTGGCGCACGGTCGAACTCTTCGAAGACCGCGTCGTGATCATGAGCCGTGGGCTAACAAGCAAGCGGACGAAGGTCGTTGCACTGTCTGATGTAACCCGAGCAGACCTTATTCCCAAACATGGCACGGCAGATACCATCCTGGTGCTACGTCTACATGACGGCTCCAAGGAGATGCTCGGGGTGCCCGGCCAGGGATTGTGGCACACCAGGATCAACGAGCTGCTCGGCTATGACACGCTGAGCCCCGACCGACCGCTGCCGCCTGCTCCCGATGAGGCGGCAGACGCTGCATGACTGGCTATCGTAGAGCGTAAGCCGTGTAACACTGCGTCATGAGGCTTAACATAGGAAGCGACTTCTTCCTCACGCCTCCCGGTTTCCTAGCATGGCTTCTTACGATTACGACCTTGTTGTCATTGGCGGCGGGGCCGCTGGTCTTACCTCCTCTGGCATAGGCGCTACGTTTGGCGCCAAAACGCTCATGGTAGAGCGCGCCCGCTTGGGGGGCGACTGTACGTGGTATGGCTGCATCCCCAGCAAGACGCTGCTCAAGAGCGCGAAGGTAGCCCACCACATGCGGCACGCAAGTCAGTTTGGCCTGATTGACCAGACGCCGCAATTCGACTTCAAGACGCTGATGAACCATGTCCGTGCCATCCGCGAGGATGTGTACGAAGAGGCTGATGACCCGAAGATCTACGAAGACATGGGCATCGACGTGCGCTTTGGCGAGGCGCGCTTCGTGGACCCGCACACCATCAGCCTGAAGACCGACAGCGGCAGCGAGGCGATCACTGGGCGGCTCTTTATCGTGGCCGCGGGGGCGAGTGCGTTTGTGCCGCCCATCGAGGGCATCCGGGAGGTGCCCTACCTGACCAACGAGAGCCTGTTCGAGTTGGAAGAGCAGCCGCAGCACCTCGCCATTGTAGGGGGCGGACCAATCGGCACAGAGATGGCGCAAGCCTTTGTGCGGCTGGGATCGCAGGTGACAGTCATTGACCGCGGTCAGAACATCCTGCGCAAGGACGACCCTGAACTGGCCAAGATCCTGCAAGCGCAGTTGGAAGCCGAGGGCATCACCTACCTATTCGGGGCAGGGGTAGAGAAAGCGACGAAGGCAGAGTCGGGGGGAGTGCAGCTGCACGTCAAGCAGAAAGACGGCACGACCCACGTGGTCGAGGCCGATCAGGTGCTGCTAGCCACGGGCCGCCGCGCCAACGTGAGCACGCTCGACCTGGAGCGCGCAGGCGTCGCCTACACCGGGCAGGGCATCACGGTGAACGACCGCTGCCAGACCAACGTGAGCCACATCTACGCCGTGGGCGATATCACGGGGCGCTATCAGTTCACGCACATGAGCGAGCACATGGCCAAAGTGGCCAGCACGAACGCACTCCTCAAGGTGCCCATGCGCATCGGCAAGAAGCACGTGCCGTGGGTGACGTTCACCGACCCCGAGATTGCCCACGTGGGTGCCACACAGGCCGAGCTGGACAAAGCAGGGACCTCGTACGAGGTGTACCGCTTCCCCTACACCAAGGTGGACCGCGCGCTGGCAGAGAACGAGACGACGGGGTGGATTAAGGTGTACGCCAAGCGCTTCAATGGCAAGATCCTGGGCGCAGACATCCTGGGTGCGGCCGCAGGCGAACTCATCAGCGAGTACGGCTTGGCCATGCGCAACGGCGTTACGCTCCGCCAGATGTCCGACACCATCCACGCCTATCCCACCTACGGCCTGGCCGCGCGCCGCGCCGCCGACCAATGGTACATCAAGAAGCAATCGACCTTCTTGCCGAAGGTGCTTCAGGCGGTCTTTGGCTATAAAGGGCCGATCATTGAGCCTGATCCAGACCGGATCATCTGACCTCGCCCGGGTGAGCGCACGAGACGCGGCGCGGTTGTATCTTGCGCCCGCTCTTCGCTCGCCTGCTTGGTTTGTCCATGGATTGGATTGTTCTGCTCCCGCCCATCATCGCCATTGTGTTGGCGCTGTGGACGCGGCAAGTGTACCTCTCGCTGTTTGTCGGCCTGTGGATTGGCACGACGATCCTCGTGGGCGGCAATCCCGTGCTCGGGCTGCGCGAGTTGGTCGATCAGATGGTGGCCGTCTTTGCGAGTGCGGGCAACACGCGGGTGGTGTTCTTCTGTCTGCTCGTGGGCGGGCTGGTGGCACTGGTGCAAGCCTCGGGCGGCGTAGCTGGCTTCATCGCGTGGGCGCAGCGGCGCGGCTGGGGCACGACCCGGCGGAGCGCTGAACTGCTGGCCTGGACGGTGGGGCTAGGCATCTTCGTGGAGTCCAGCATTACCTCGCTGACCGTAGGCGCGGTGAGCCGTCCGTTCTTCGACCGCATGCAGCTGGCGCGCGAGAAGCTGGCGTACTACTGCGACGCCACCAGCGCGCCAGTGTGCATGATGATCCCGCTCAACGGATGGGGGGCGTACGTGCTTGGCTTGCTAGCGGCGCAAGGCATCACCGAAGGCGCCGTGGGGCTGTTGGCCCAGAGCTTGGCGTTCAACTTCTTCTGCTGGTTCGCCATTGTCTTTGGGCTCATACTCGCTCTCACGGGCTGGGGCTTCGGGCCGATGCGTGCCGCCGAGCAGCGCGCCGCCACGACGGGGCAGGTCATCCGCGAGGGCTCGACGCCGCTCATCGCCGACGAGATTGCGGATTTGCAGCCCGTGCCTCACGCGCCCAACCGCGCTGCCGACCTCTTCCTGCCGCTGGCCGTGATGATCGGGATGATCTTCGTGGGGCTTTACATCACGGGGGAGGGCGACTTGATGGCAGGCAGTGGCTCCACCTCGGTGCTGTGGGCGGTGGGCTTGGCGGTCACCGTGGCGATGGCGCAGTACGCCCTCACTCGGCGCGAGGGCAAGCCCGTGCTCAGCCTGCAGGCGTCGGTAGAGCTGATCCTGAAGGGCATGTCGGCGCTGCTGCCGGTGACGCTGCTGATCGTGTTTGCGTTTGCGCTGGGGCAGGTGTCGCGGGCGCTGGAGATGGGGCCGTATCTGGTCGAACTCATCGGTACGGATGCGCCCACGTGGTGGCTGCCAGCGCTGGTGTTCTTACTCGGGGCTTTCATCTCGTTCACGTTGGGCTCGTCGTGGACGGCCTTCGCCATCCTCATCCCCATCGCGCTGCCGCTGGCCACGGGCCTAGGCGCCTCGCCCGCACTGATGCTGGGCGCCGTACTCTCGGGCGGCGTCTACGGCGATCACGCCTCGCCCCTCTCCGACACCTCCATCATCTCCTCGATGTCGGCCGCATGCGACCACATTGATCACGTCAACACACAGCTGCCCTACACAGGTATGCTGCTGGCGCTCTCGGTGGTGGCGTTTGTGGTGGCTGGGATCGTTACAGGCTGAGCGGAAGTCGCCCACACGCGGTGGCTTGTGCCTAAATGTGTGAATCGCGTATTCTTTAGGCGTGTACGCTCTTTCACGCTGACCCCGCCGCTGCCATGATCAATAACGACGCCTTCCGGTCTGTGGCGCTCATCGTGCTGGGCGCCACCGCGTTCGCACTGCTGTTCGTCGTCTTGGGGTTGATGTTCGATGCGGCAACGGGTGAGGCGGTCAAAGTCACACGCAGCACACTGGGCTTCGGGAGTATGGCGTTCTTTGGCTACATTGCCATCGGCCTGTTCTTGCGCGACCGCAGCGCTCCTGCCGAGTAACCGCAGCGCCCCGAAGCAACCCCATCATGCGGCCTGCGTTTCGGCCGAACGTCAACCGCCCCGCACAACCCTATGCCTGACCGGATTTTCAGCGAGCAGGAGATTGCGCAGATCCTGCAAAGCGCCATCGCACGGCAAGAAGCCGAAGTCGAAAAACGCCGTGCCCGCGACCATGGGCTGAACCTAGCCGAGCTGGAGCGCCTGGGCGGCGAGGTCGGCATTTCGCCGGAGCACCTGCGCGCCGCCGTGCGCGAAGTGCATCGCCCTGGCGTGCAGCGTGAGAAGACCATCTCCGACACGCATAACTTCGTCGAACGCCTCATCCCCGGCTACCTCACCACCGATGCCTGGGGCGAGATTGTGACCGAGCTGCGGCATCAGATTGGCGTGGACACCGGCGACAGCATCAGCGTCATCGGCAACATGCATGAGTGGAGCCACACCAGCGCCTCGGGCATCACCACGAAAGCGACGCTGGCGCAGCGCGGCAACAGCGTGGCGTTGCGCCTCTCCCAGCGCGTGGGCATAGCCAGCCCGCTCACCGAAGGCGTCATGTACGGCTTCTTCGTCGCCCTCTTTGTGGCGTTCCTCACCGCTGCCGGGTTGGACTTCACGTTCTTACAGGGGACCATGCTGTTCTCGGCATTCCTCGTGGTCTTCTCCGTACTCATCTACACGCTCGACATCGCGTGGCGCAAGAAGAAGCACCGCCAGATTGACGCCATCGCCGACCGCATCGAGACCCTGGTCGATGCCCAGCCGGAGGTCATCTCGGTCCCCGAAGCTGCAGCGGAGCGTGAAGCCGCCCTCACACTACCCGAGGAAGAGGTCCCCAGCCCCACATCCGCCGCCACAGCCAACCGCACCCGCGCCTGACTCCATGCCCGACCGTGTCTACAGCGAACAAGAGATCGCGCAGATCCTGCAACGTGCCCTCGAACGGCAAGACGCCGCCACCGAGAAGCGCCGCAGCCGCGCGCAGGGCCTGAACTTGGATGAGCTGGAGCGGCTAGCTGCCGAGTCGGGCATCGACCCCGAGCACCTGCGTGCCGCTGCGCTGGAAGTGCATCGCCCCGGCGTGCAAAGCACCGCGAAGACGACCTCCACCCACATCATCGTGGAGCGCTTCATCCCCGGCCACCTCACCGATGAGGCCTGGGGGCAGATTGTCAGTGCGCTGCGCGACGAGATTGGCGTTGCGGGTCAGGATCAGATCAGCGTCATCGGCACGATGCACGACTGGAGCGGCAGCACTGCGATGGGCTACGCCACGAAGGCGACCTTTACGCAGCAAGGCGACCGCGTGGCCATGCGCCTCACGCAGCGCACCGGAAATATGCAACTCCAAGGTATCTTCCTGGGCCTCTCGCTAGCCCTCCTGCCTGCTATCATCATCGGAGAAACGCAGGGCTTCGCCATGTGGCAAGGCCTCTCGCTGTTTACAGCCCTGTCCGTGCTGCTCTGTGCGCTCCTCGTCCCGCTACTCACGGCATGGCAGAAGAAAAAGCACCAGCAGCTTGAAGCCGCCGCCACCCGTATCGAGACGCTGATCAGCAGTCAACCCACTGCAGCAGAACAGACCGGCACGGCGCAACCGCGGCTCGACCTGCCCAGCGAAGAACCACCTACCACCACATCCACCTCGGCGGCCAACCGCACCCGCGCCTGAGCCTATGCCCGACCGCGCGTACAGCGAGCAAGAGATCGCACAGATTCTGCACCGTGCCTTGGAGCGGCAGGACGCCGAAGCCGAGAAGCGACGTGGTCCCGCGGAAGGCCTGAACGTAGACGAATTGGAGCGACTGGCAACGGAGTCGGGCATTGCCCCTGAGCACCTGCGTGCTGCCGCGGCGGAAGTAGACCGCCCCAGCACGCCGCGCAGGGAAACGACTACGGCCACGCACAACCTTGTGGAACGCACCATCCCCGGCCATCTCAACGCTGCGGTATGGGACGACATTGTCGCCGACTTGCGTGGCCTGATCCACATGCCCGGTGAGGACACTGCTACGGCTATCGGTACCACGTACGAGTGGCGTCATACGAACAAGTCCGGCATAACGACTACGGCCACGCTCACCCTGCGCGATGACAGCGTGGCGCTGCGCCTCTCGCAGCGGGTGGGGATAGCCAGCCTGCTCACCGAGAGCCTGCTCTATGGGGGACTTGGTGCGCTGCTCCTTGCTCTCGTGGTCGGAAAGGTGAACGATCTCGCTCTTCTGCAAGGCGTCGCCCTATTCGCCGCACTGCTGGTCGGCCTCTCCACGCCGTTGTACGCGCTGCTGACGTCGTGGCGCAAGAAGATGCACCGTCGGATCGGGGACATGGCCGACCGGATTGAGGCGTTCATCACTGCTGCATCTGTGCCTGTAGAGACCTCCACGCCTGTTTCCGATGCGCACGTTAAAGCTCTCCTCGACCTGCCCGAGGAGGAGCCGCCCAGCACCACATCCCCATCGACAGCCAACCGCACCCGCGCCTGATCCTATGCTACTCCGCCTCTTCGCGTTTATCGTCGTCGCCGCACCGCTCGCGGTGAACGCTCAGTCGCTCACAGGCTTCTCGCCCACCACCGTCGAGGACCAATTGGCGTGCGAGGCACGCTTGCAAGCGTTGCCCTCCTCCGAGGCGTTCCGGGCGCACCTCCAGGAGCTGACGAAGGAGCCCCACATCGGCGCGACGCCGGCCAACGACCGCGTGGGCGACTACATCGCGGAGGTCATGGCGGCGGCGGGACTGACGGTGACGCGCTACCCGTACGACGTCTACCTGCCTTCCGGCAAAGACACCGAGATCGACGTGGCGCTGGTCACGCCCATCCGGCTGCCGCTCAACAACCAGGAATATATCCTCGCGGAAGACCGCTTCTCTGGTCACCCCGAGCTACTGCAGGGCTGGAACGCGTTCTCGGGCTCGGGCGATGTGATGGGCGAGGTAGTCTACGCCAACTACGGCCGCAAAGAGGACTTCGAGCAGCTGGCGCGCATGGGCATCTCAGTGCAGGGCAAGGTGGTCATTGCCCGCTACGGCGGCAACTTCCGCGGCTTCAAGGCCCACTACGCCGAGCAGTATGGCGCCATCGGCCTCGTCATCTATTCCGACCCGGCCAACGGCGGCTTCACCAGCGGAGCGCCCTACCCGGAAGGTCGCCAGATCAACGCCAGCACGGTCCAGCGCGGCTCGCTGCTGACGCTCCCCTACACGGGCGACCCGCTCACGCCGTTCGAACCTGCCCTCCCCGGCGACGACACCAACCGCCTCGATCCCGCCGATATCGTAGATCTACACACGATCCCGGTCGCCCCGCTACCGTACGGCTCTGCACAGGAGATCCTGAGCCGGATGACGGGTGAGATAGTGCCGAGGGGGTGGCGAGGCGGGCTGCCGTTTGCGTACCGCCTTACGGGTGGACCCGACCTGACCGTACGCGTGCGTGTAGACCAGCCACATGGGCTACGCCGCGCCACAAACATCATTGGCACGGTCACAGGGACCGCCCACCCAGACGAGTGGGTAATGCTGGGCTCGCACTACGACGCCTGGACCTTTGGCGCCGTCGATCCGCTTGCGGGTACCGCCATGCTGCTCACGTTAGCCGAAGCCTTGGGCGAACTCGCGTCTGAGGGTTGCACGCCACGCCGCTCCATCCGCATTGCACATTGGGACGTGGAAGAGTACGGCATCATCGGCTCGACCGAGTGGGTGGAGCAGTTCCGCGATGAGCTGACCGAAGGGGGCGTCGTCTACCTTAACGCCGATGCAGCAGCTTCTGGGCCAAACTTTGGTGGGGCCGCTTCGCCATCGCTCAAAGGGGTGATTGAGGAGGCGACCAAGGCCGTGATGTATCCCGGCACTGAGCAGACCATCTACGACTGGTGGGCCGAACGCGCCGCACGTGCTGGCAACGACGCTCCCAGCCTGGGCAACCTCGGCGGCGGCTCTGATCACGTCGGCTTCTACACCCACATCGGCGTGCCCTCGGCTGGGCTCTCGATGAGCACGTCAGCGCCCATCTACCACTCCAACTACGACACCTTCGCGTGGTATGAGCGCTTCGGCGACACCGACTTCGTGTTCGGCCCGGCGCTGGCCCGCCTCGATGGCATCATCGCACTCCGCTTGGCCAACGCCACGCTCCTCCCGTACGACGTAGCGCGCTACGCCACCGACCTGCGCCGCCACGCCACCGACCTTGCGCAGCGCGACGAGGTGGCCAGCTTCCCCATCGGCTTCGATGCGCTGATGACTAGCATCGATGCACTCGAAACGGCGACGGCAGCGTTCGAGGAGCGCCGGGATGCCGCCGTTGCGGATGGGCTCAGCAACGAAGAGGCCGCCGCGCTCAACGCGCAGCTGATTGCATTGGAGAAGGCGTTCATCCATCAGCCGGGGCTGCAGGACCGCGCCTGGAGCCGTTCGCTCTACGCCTCGCCCGACCCATTCAGCGGGTACGCCTCGTGGATGTTGCCCGGTTTGCGCTATGAGATTGAAACGGCCAACGGCCCCGGTCTGGAACAGTGGTTAGCCGTTTATGTCCAATCTGTTGATGCTTTAGCGGAAAAGATTCGTACCTTATCCGCCGCGCTGGAGTAATTGTAACGTTCTCCTCCGCTCCGCGCCATCACCATATCATCTAATCAACCCACAGTGAGCAGGTATGCAGACGAGGATCCGAGGGGTATTTTTTGACATGGACGGCGTTTTGGTGAACGTATCGGGGTCGTACCGGCGCGCTATCCAGGAGACCGTAGAGCACTTTGCTGGGCGCGCCATCCCGGCCAGCACTATCCAGCGCTACAAGAACGGCGGCGGCTACAACGACGACTGGAAGCTGACGCACCGCATCATCTCCGATGCAGGCATCACCGTGTCCATGCGCCGCGTCGTGGACGAGTTTCAGCGGCGCTACCGCGGTGAGAACGGCGACGACGGCCTCATTGCACAAGAGCCCGCCCTCATCTCGACCGAGACGCTGGACGCGCTATGCAGGCCCGACCGGCTGATGGCCATCATCACGGGCCGCCCCGGGGCCGACGCGCAGTGGACGATCGAGCGGTTCGGGTGGCAGCGCTACTTCCCGCTGCTGATCCCTCGCGAGAAGCAAGAGCGCCGCACCAAGCCCGACCCGTACCCGCTCCAGCGCGCCCTAGCTGTCTTCGCTGCGGCAGGCCGCCGGCTGCGACCCGAAGAGGTCGTCTACATCGGCGACACGGTGGATGATATGGTAGCCGCCCGCGCAGCAGGCATGTGGGCCATCGGCATGGTGCCGCCCTACTTGGGCCGCGTAGAGCACGAAGCGCTGCTCTACGAGCGTGGCGCACACCACGTGATCCACGATACCAGCGCGCTGCCTCGCCTCATTGAGCACTTCAGCGCGTACGTGCAAGCCGAGCCCGTCGCCTCCTGATAGCTACACGTTTCGGGGCGATTTCAGGCTGTCCAGGGGCTCTGTTGCACGGAGGCAAGAGGTAGGCACATTGCCCCCTCACCCCATTCTGCTCACCCTGCCGAGAGTGCATAGCTCTCCGGGCGGCCCAACGCCAGCATACCGTTGAGCACCTTGCTGCCGATTCGCGCCTCCGTCT
>JBCDJT010000014.1:0-59193 GCA_038747545.1 Bacteroidota bacterium | reverse complement strand
GGCATCACGCACGAACAGGCGGAGCTCGACTTGGTGGTAGGGATAGTTTTGCTCATCGAGGCGCGACCGGAAGGCGTGCCACGCCCGCTCGGGGAAGCGGAAGCCAAGGTGGTGCATGGCGCCGTGGCCGGGTATGCTGCTGTGAACGTACTCGGGCATCTCGATCAGTTCGAGCACGGTGCGGCCGTTGGCATCGGTGAGGAGTGCGCGCTGGCGGCCCTCGCGGATAGGATCGGCTTCGACGACAGCCACGTTCAGCCCCAGCAGTTCCTCGTAGAAGGCGAGGGCAGGTTGCAGGGCTTGCGTGACGATGGCCGCGTGGTCGAGCGCGACGCAGCAGGTCGAGTCGTTCATGGCTGAACCATCAGGTGACTGAAACAAACGGGGGAGTGCGGTGGAAACGGTCGGCGTCGATGCCGAGGCGCTTCAGTTTTTTGTAGAGGCCTTGCCGCGTCAAACCGAGGTGCGCCGCGGTGGATGAGATCTGGCCGTCGTGCTCGGCTAGCGCCCCTTCGATGAGCGCCTTCTCAGTCTGAGCGAGGGCTTCGCCGAGGTGCATGTGGCCGGCTTGCTCGGTGAACGTGCGCGCAAACGGCGTATGCTGCCGGATGGGCGCTGACAGGTGCGGCAGATCGATAAGGGCGACGGGCTCGCTGCCCAGGTAGACCAGCACGCGCTCGATCTCGTTGCGCAGCTGCCGGATGTTGCCCGGCCAATCGTACCGCGCCAACGCCAGCAGGGCGCGGTCGGTGATGGCGGCAAACGGCCTGCGCCCGGGCTGCAGCGTGCGCAGGTAGTGGTAGACGAAGAGGGCCACATCCCGGCTCCGGTGGCTGAGCGGCGGCAGGCTGATCTGGAACGCACCGAGCACATCAGAAAACGCGGTGACATCGGCCACGCTCGCCGCCGTGGCCACAAGCGGCCGGCGTGCAATGGCCTCGGCAAGTGCGGGCTTGGCTGACGGGGCGAGCGCATCCAGCCCGAAGAGGAGCAGCGGCTGCTGGGTCGGTTGCTGCAAGGCGTGGCGGGCAGCTTCAGCATCGAGGCGCGAATCGCAGACCTGATGCTCGGCATCAGGCCACCACCGGTGCGCCAGCCGACGTGCCCAAAACTGTTTGCCTGCGCCGGATGGCCCTGTGAGCAACAGGGGCGCCGTAGTCGAGACGACCAGCCAGCGTGCCACACTTTCCGGCGGGAGTACGACCTGTTCGTCAGACGAAACGTAGCGTTTCAGCCACTCGTCTTGCAGGGCGCTCTGCATGGTGCGTGCTCTTTCGGCATACGGAGCCGCAAGGACGCGACGGTCGAGGCGCTTGTACCCCTCGCCAAAGCCAGCCTGCAGCCACGTGCGGTCGATGGCGAAAGGAAGGTCGCACAGGTGCGCCTCTGCGCGATGGAATTGGGATAGTGCCCATGCCGTCTCACCGCGCTGCAGGGCCGCCCAGCCGTTCCACAAGGCAAGGCGTCCCTTCGAGAGCGCCGACGAGGCGCGGCCCTCAACCTGGCGAAGCATCTGCTCAGCCTGATCTGGGGCCTCGTGCTCGAACAGGTGCGCGCGCGCCATGAGCGCTGTTACAGCTACCGCTTGCGCATCGGTGGCCGTGGCCAGCTGCGGCAGCAGCGGGTCCAGCATGGCCTGCGCGTCGCGCCCGCGGCCGTCCACGAGCAGCGCATCGGCCAGCGCTATGGTTGCAGAGAGCCCCATCGCCTACATAAATCCGAGTTCGAGCCGCGCAGCCTCTGACATCATGTCCATCGTGTACGGCGGCTCAAAGGTGAGTTCGAGGCGCACGCCCGTCACCTCATCCACCGACTCAGCCGCCTCGCGCACCATCTGCGGAAGCTCGGCTGCCGACGGGCAGTTGGGCGTAGTCAGCGTCATGCGGATGTAGACGCTATCGTCGGGGTACGCCACAAGGTCATAGATCAGGCCCAACTCGTAGATGTCCACGGGGATTTCAGGGTCGTAGACCGTCTTGAGCGCATCCACCACCTGCTGCTCTAGCGGCGTGTAGAAGGATTCAGTGTCTGTCGTTTCCATCGGGATGGTCAGTTGGTGAGGGCAAGGGCGTAGCGCTTCATCTGCTTGATCATGGCGTGCAACCCGTTCTTGCGCGTCGACGAGAGGTGCTCGTTCATGCCGATGTCGTCCAGGAAGTCGAGTTCGGCGTTGACGATGGCCTCGGCAGGCTGTTGGTCGAGGACGCGGATCATGAGCGCCACCAAGCCGCGTGTGATGAGTGCGTCGCTGTCGGCTTTGTAATGCACCGTGCCGTCGGCACGGTCTTCGGCGCGCATCCACACCTGCGACTGGCAACCGCGGATGCGGTAGTCTTCTGTCTTGTACTCGTCCTCGATCTCCGGCAGGTCGCGCCCTTGCTCGATTAGGTGTTCGTATCGCCCGAACCAGTCGTCGAAGAGCGAGAACTCCTCCACGATCTGGGCCGAGCGTTCGGCGATGGTGCTTGTGCTCGTCATCAGCCCAGCATCTGCTTTACGCGTCCCAATCCATCGACGAGCGCGTCAATGTCGGAAGCGGTGTTGTAGAAGGCCATCGAGGCGCGGATGGTGCCCGGCAGGCCGTAGCGCTGCATGACGGGCTGCGTGCAGTGGTGCCCGGTGCGCACGGCAATGCCGAGGCGGTCCAGAATCGTCCCTGCGTCGTAGGGATGGATGCCATCGAGCACGAACGAAATGACGCTGGCCTTCTCGCGGGCGGTCCCCACGATCCGCAGCCCGTCGATGTTTTCAAGCCGCTCGGTGCCGTACTGCAGCAGGTAGTGCTCCTGCGCCGCGATGGTTTCGTGGCCCACCTCGGTCATGTAGTCTGCCGCCGTGCCCAGCCCGATGGCGCCCGCAATGTGAGGCGTCCCGGCCTCGAACTTGTGCGGCAGCTCGTTGAACGTCGTCTTCTCGAACGTCACCTCATCGATCATGTCGCCACCGCCTTGGTAAGGCGGCATGGCGTCGAGCAGCTCCTGCTTCCCATACAACACGCCGATGCCCGTGGGGCCGAACATCTTGTGCCCCGAGAAGCAGTAGAAGTCGACGTCCAGCGCCTGCACGTCGACCTTGAGGTGCGGGATGGCCTGCGCACCGTCGAGCAGCACGGGTACGCCCATGCTGTGCGCGTCGGCGATGATGCGCTCGATGGGGTTGATGGTGCCCAGTGTGTTCGAGACGTGGTTGACGGCCACCATCTTCGTGCGCTCGTTCAGCATCCGCTGGAACGCATCGTAGTCCCACTCGCCTTCGTCGGTGATGGGAATAACCCGTAGTGTGGCGCCCGTGGCATCGCACAGCATCTGCCACGGGACGATGTTGGCGTGATGCTCCAGGTACGAGATGATGACCTCGTCGCCCGGCTTCACGTTGTCGCGGCCATACGACGAAGCCACGAGGTTGATCGCGTCGGTGGTGCCCTTGGTGTAGATCACCTCCTGCACCGACGCCGCGTTGATGAACGCCTGGATGGTGCGGCGTGCGCCTTCATAGGCATCGGTAGCCTGTTGGCTGAGGTAATGCACGCCGCGATGCACGTTGCTGTGCTCCAGCGCGTAGTAGTGCTGTACGCGGTCGGCCACCACCTGCGGCTTGAGGCCCGAGGCAGCGTTGTCGAGATAGACGAGCGGGTGCCCATAGACCTCCTGATGCAGCGCCGGGAAATCGGCGCGCACTGCTTTGAGGTCCGGGGCTAGTAGGGTGGGCATCATAGGGGTATCAGGGTAGGTCGTTCAGTTCATATCGGAAGCCGGGCATCACCGCGCCGCCGTCGAGGGCGTCGTCGAACGTGAGCGGCTGAGGCTCGGCACCAGCGCGGTAAGCGATGGCCGTGCGCTGCTTCGGCGCGATCAGCCACGCCAAGCGGCAGCCGTTGGCCATCCACTCCTCCATCTTGCGCTTCGTGTCGGCTAGGCTGTCGGAGGGCGAGAGCACTTCGACGACCACATCGGGACAGACCGGCGCGAACGTCTCGCGCTGGCCCTCGGGCACGGTGGCCCAGCGCTCGTGGCTGATCCACGCCGCGTCGGGTGCCCGCATGGCGCCGTTGGCCAGTTGGAAGCCCGCCGACGAGTCGAAGACATAGCCCGCCTTGTGCTTCTCGTTCCAGCGCAGCAAGCCATAGAGCACGCGAGCGTTGCGAAAGCCGGTCCACGTTCCAGAAGGTGCCATGAGGATCAGGTGGCCGTCGGCGTCGCGCTCGATGCGCAGCGTGTCGTTCGCCGAGCAGAAGCGAATGAACTGCTCATCGGTGAAGGGGCCGAGGTCATTGATGTTTACGGTGAGAGTCATGGCAGCCTCCGGGGTGCCCTCAGGCGTCGAAGCGAGCGTTGATGAGACCGTCCAGGTAGTCGGCTAGTGGCTCTACCTCCACGGTGTCCAGCACGTCGCGGGCGAAGGCCAAGAGCAGCAGCGCGCGGGCGCGCTTGGGCGGGATGCCGCGGGCCATCAGGTAGAACATCGCCTCGTCTTCGATCTGACCCGTCGTGGCGCCGTGGCTGCACTGCACGTCGTCGGCGTAGATCTCGAGCTCGGGCTTTGAGTACATCTTGGCCTGCTCCGTAAGCACGATGGTCTTGTTCGTCTGGTAGGCGTTGATCTTCTGCGCGTCCTGGCGCACGAACACCTTGCCGTTGAACACACCCACCGACTTATCGTCGAGGATGCCTTTGTACAGCTCGTTGCTCATGCAGTTGGGCATGGCATGGTCCACCAACGTGTGGTTGTCCACGTGCATAGTGCCGTTGCAGAGGAAGAGCCCGATGAGGTGCGTCTCGATGTTCTCATCGTTGGGCAGCAGGCCGAGGTTGTTGCGCACCGTGCCGCCGCTGAACGTCTCCGTGTGCGTCGAGAAGTAGCTGTCGCGCTCCTGGTAGGCTTCCAGGTAGGTCACCTGATGCTGCGTGGCGGCTTCCTCCTGGACCTGGTAGTGATCGGCCTTGGCGTTGGCGCCCACGTACACCTCGGTCACCGCGTTGGTGAACATCGGTACCTCGGTGGTGCTTTGCTTCAGCTCGATGACGGTGGCCTGAGCGGAGCGCTCCACCACGAACAGGCTGCGTGGCTGGATGAACAGCGAGTCGCCGCCCGTGAGCACGTGCAACACGACCACGGGTGTCTCGAAGATCACGTTCTTGGGCACGTACACAAAGTAGCCGTCCTGTGCGAAGGCCGTGTTGAGCGCCGCAAACGATTCCTCTTTGTACTTGGCGTACTGCGCGAAGTGTGCGTTGACGAGATCGGCGTACTGCTCGCTGGCGTGTGCGAAGTTCGTCACGATGACGCCCTCGGGCAGCTCGCCGATACGCGACAGGCCAGCGTCGTAGCGACCGTTGACGAGCACGATCAGGTGCGCGTCGAGGTCGGGGATGAGCATGCCGTCGATGTCCTCAGCGGTGAGGCCGTGGCTCGTGGGCGAGAGCGCGAGGCCGAAGTCGCCCCGCAGCACGCGGCTGATGTTGGTGTATTTCCACGCTTCGACCTTGGGCTTCGGGAAGCCGAGGGTCTGGAACGCGTCCATCGCCGCGCGGCGGACGCCGTGGATGTTGGCGTTGCTGCCGTTGAGCGTGATGCCCTCGTTCGCCTCGAAGGCGCGCACGAAGCGGTCTTCCAGGAAGGTGGGCGTAGTCAGAGTCGTTGCCATAATGCTAGATCGGATTGAGAAGGTGCGGGGATCTGCGCTGTGCTACTTTAAGCGGTGGAGATCCCTCGGCTTCGCTCGGGATGACACGTATGGGGCGGCTTAGCCCACCGGCTCAAGCTCTTCCTTGATCCAGTCGTAGCCCTTCTCTTCCAGCTCGTAGGCCAGCTCCTTCGGGCCAGACTTTACGATGCGGCCGTTGACCAGCACATGCACCACGTCGGGCACGATGTAGTCGAGCAGGCGCTGGTAGTGCGTGATGACGATGTAACCGCGGTCAGGCGAGCGGAGCGCGTTCACGCCGTCGGCCACGATGCGGAGCGCGTCGATGTCGAGGCCGGAGTCGGTCTCATCGAGGATGGCCAGCTTGGGCTCCAGCATGGCGAGCTGGAAGATCTCGTTGCGCTTCTTCTCGCCGCCCGAGAAGCCTTCGTTCACGGAGCGCTGCTTCAGGTTGGGGTTGAGGTCCACCATCGCTGCCTTCTCCTTCATCAGCTTGAGGAAATCAACCGCCTTCATCGGCTCCAGGCCGCGGTGCTTGCGCTGCGCGTTGACGGCTTCCTTCAAGAAGTTCGTCATGCTCACGCCGGGCAGCTCCACCGGGTACTGGAAGGCCAGGAAGAGCCCTTCGCGCGCACGCTCGTCGGCGTCCATCTCGACGAGGTCTTCGCCATCAAAGTCGATAGAGCCTTCGGTAACTTCATAGTCTTCGCGGCCCGCCAGGACGGAAGCCAGCGTGCTCTTGCCCGAGCCGTTCGGCCCCATGATAGCGTGGACCTCGCCTGGGTTTACGGTCAGGCTGAGCCCTTTCAGGATCTCGATGCCCGACTCTTCGATCTCGGCGTGCAGATTGTTGATAGTGAGGAGTGCCATGATGTAGTCTCAAGTGTCTTAGTGCGTGTGCGCGTGATCGCGTGTCCGAGTCAGCGCGTTCGACGCTGTGTATGCAAATGATGTGACAGGAAAGCGAGAGAGGCGGCCCCAAAACCCAATGCGCGTCCCAAGACCAAAAACCCTGTGGGCATCAGCCCACGCTCCCTTCGAGTTCGATGGCGAGCAGCTTCTGGGCTTCGACGGCGAATTCCATCGGCAGCTTGGACAGGATGTCGCGCACGAAGCCGTTGACGATCAGCTTGATCGCTTCGGCTTCGCCGATGCCGCGCTGCTGGCAGTAGAAGATCTGGTCTTCGCCCACCTTCGAGGTCGTGGCCTCGTGCTCTACCTTCGCCGAGTTGTTGTTGATCTCGATGTACGGGAAGGTATGCGCGCCGCAGCGGTCGCCCAGCAACATCGAGTCGCACTGCGAGAAGTTGCGGGCGTTCTTGGCGTTCTTGCCCACCTTCACCAGTCCGCGGTAGCTGTTCTGCGAGCGTCCGCCCGAGATGCCCTTCGAGATAATCGTGGAGCGCGTGTTGTTGCCGAGGTGGACCATCTTGGTGCCCGTGTCGGCCTGCTGCTTGCCCTTCGTGAAGGCCACCGAGTAGAACTCGCCCACCGAGTGGTCGCCCTTCAGGATGACGCTCGGGTACTTCCACGTGATCGACGAGCCCGTTTCGAGCTGCGTCCACGAGATCTTGCTGTGGTTGCCCTCGCAGATGCCGCGCTTGGTCACGAAGTTGTAGACACCGCCCACGCCATTCTGGTCGCCGGGGTACCAGTTCTGGATCGTCGAGTACTTCACCTCGGCGTTGCCCATCGCGATGATCTCGACCACGGCCGAGTGCAACTGGTTCTCGTCGCGGCGCGGCGCCGTGCAGCCTTCGAGGTAGCTCACGTAGCCACCCTCTTCGCAGACGATCAGCGTGCGCTCGAACTGGCCCGTACCCGCCTCGTTGATGCGGAAGTACGTGGAGAGCTCCATCGGGCAGCGCACACCCTTCGGGATGTAGCAAAACGACCCGTCGGAGAAGACCGCCGAGTTCAGGCAGGCATAGAAATTGTCCGTGTACGGGATCACCTTGCCCATGTACTTCTGGATCAGCTCGGGGTACTTCTCCACCGCCTCGCCAAAGGAGCAGAAGATGATGCCCTTCTTCTCCAGCTCGTCTTTGAACGTCGTCGCCACCGAGACGCTGTCCATCACGATGTCTACGGCCACGCCCGCGAGCTTCTTCTGCTCGTTGATCGGGATGCCGAGGCGCTCGAAGGTGCGGATCAGCTCGGGGTCTACCTCGTCCAGGCTCTCGTACTTCGGCTTGCTGTTGGGCGCCGAGTAGTAGCTGATGTCCTGAAAGTCGATCTCCGGGTAATTGACGTGCGCCCACTGCGGATACTTATCCTTGTCGGCCATCAGCGACTCGAGGTGGCGGAAGGCACGCAGGCGCCACTCCAGCAGCCACTCGGGCTCGTTCTTCTTCGACGAGATCAGCCGCACGATATCTTCGTTGAGGCCCTTGGGCGCCGTATCGGCGTCAATTTCGGTTACGAAACCCCACTCGTACTCGGTCTCGGCGACCTGATTGAGGTAGTCGGTTTGCGTCATTTCCATGCGTGTACCGCGATGTCTCGCGAGCTAGTGTAAACGTTGGTTGACATTTGATTCGGTGTAAACTTACGTATACAACGCGCCGCATCCTACTCCGTTGCGTCACGCACTTGTGACGTAGCCGTGAGGATATGCTGAACGTTCGGTATGGCCTCCCATCCAATGCAGAAACCTCAGCCAGCCCCTGCGCGATTCATCTGTGTATCCTCACACAAACGCCTGATCTATGCGCGCTGTCATCGACCTGATTTACGCCAAACGCGAAGGCCAAACGCTCAGCCGCGCCGCCATCGAACACCTCATCGACGCCTACACGGCGGGCGACGTGCCCGATTACCAGATGAGCGCGTTCCTGATGGCGGCGTTCCTCCAAGGCCTGGATGCCGATGAGACAGCGGCGCTCACGCATGCGATGCTATACTCGGGCGAAGTCTTAGACTTGGCCGAGGTAACGGGCATCAAGGTCGACAAGCACTCGACGGGCGGCGTAGGCGACAAGGTCTCACTGATCCTGGCACCGGTCGTGGCGGCGTGCGGCGTGCCCGTGCCGATGATCTCGGGCCGCAGCCTCGGCCATAGCGGCGGCACGCTCGACAAGCTCGAAAGCATCCCCGGCTTCCGCACCGACCTCAACACGCAGCAGTACCGCCAGCAACTCGCCGACCTCGGCGTGGTGATGATCGGCCAGACCGCCGAGATCGCCCCCGCCGACCGCAAGCTCTACGCCCTGCGCGACGTGACGGCCACGGTCGAGTTCATCCCGTTCATCGCAGCCTCCATCATGAGCAAGAAGCTGGCCGAGGGCATCGACGCGCTCGTGCTGGATGTGAAAGTGGGGAAGGGCGCGTTCATGAAGACGGAGGCGCAGGCGCGCAAGCTGGCCGAGACGCTGGCGGGCATCGGCGAGGACTTCGGCAAGCCCACCGTGGCGCTGCTGACCGACATGAACACACCGCTCGGCTACGCCATTGGCAACTGGCCAGAAGTGGAGGAGTCCATTGCCTGCCTGAAGGGCGCCGACGTGCCGGACCTGATGGAGGTGACGTACGCACTGGCTGGCGAGATGCTATGGCTAGGCGGCGTAGCGGATTCGCCTGAGGCGGGCATTGCGCAGGCACAGACGGCCATCGCGTCGGGCGCGGCATTCGAGAAGTTCGTCGAGCTCGTCGCGGTGCAGGGCGGCGACGTAAACCTGCTGCACCACCCTGAACAGCGCGAGGGTAGAGACCCTGCGGGTAGCGTGGTAGCTCCCGATGGCTTCGAAGGCTACATCACCGATCTCGATGCGCTGGCTCTCGGGCTGCTGTCCACGCGCATGGGCTCAGGCCGCGCCACGTCCGCCGACGCCGTCGATCCCACGGCGGGCATCACGCTGGTCAAGCACCTGGGCGACCCCGTACAACCCGGCGACACACTCGCTTACCTCCACACGCGCCACGCGGGACAGCTGGACGCCTACAGCCAAGCGTTTGTGGAAGCCGTTACGCTGGGAGCGGAAGCCAAGCACATCTCGCCACGCTTGCGCGACCGCTACTACAAGGGCCAGTGGCAGCGTGCGTAGGGGCTACGCGTCGGCCCAGTCGAGAGAGCGGAGCAGGGCTTGGCTCCGGCGGTCGGTTTCAGCATCCGAGAGTTGGTTCAACGTCCGCGTCATCCGGTCGGCCGTCCAGCCCTCGCCCAGGATAAACTCTGGCACGTCGCGGGGCGTGGTAGGCGGTGCGCCTTCCTTAGGCTCGTGCGCAAGTGCGGGGTCGGGTGCTACAATCGGGTCAAGCACGGCCAGCGGGCGGGCAGCCGTCGCGGCTCCATCACCAAGAGGTTCGGGCGTAGGGCTAGGCAAGGATGCAGCCGGCGCGGGAACGGCAGGCAAGGGCTCGTCGAAATGCACAGGGTCAATGGCGCCTTGCTGTTCGAGCTGCGGTGCAGCGTCGGTGAGAGTCAGGAGCCACAGGCGCGCGGCTTTCAGACGTAACGTGAACGAGGTGCCATCGTCCATGTAAAGCGTGAGCCCGGTTTCACGGGGCGATTCGCAGAAGTATTCCACACCCTGCAGCATCGACAGGGCAATCCGCTCGGTGCGTAGCCCGCTCCACGAGAAGCGCCGCACGATGAGGTGGCTGAGTGTAAGCTGGGCGTGCGCCAGCAGGGCGTGATCAGGGCGGGCAAAGGCCGTCAGCAGGGGGGTAGCGCTGGTAGACATGGTGCGGTTCGGACAAAGGGTGGGATGGGGGTCGGCTTTGCAAGAACGATGCCTGGGGGGGCGTCGTCTCAGGTTGAGGCCTCAGAAAGGCGCGAAATACATCGTTCGGACTATTCTGTAACGCGGATTTTGCCGCTCAAAGAGGCCATGGTAGAAAGACGGAGCCGAGAATGCGTGTTTAGGACTCGGAACGTAAAAGGAAAAGCCGCTTTTCGAGACCCGCGTTCCTCATGCGCTACCCACCTAGCTGTCTAGCCCGTCATGAACCTCATTACCACCCTCGATCTGCTCCCAGATCCCGAGGCCGATAACATCGATGCACCTAAGATGACCGCCGCGGAGTCCGATGGCGACCGGCGCGTGTATGTGGAAACGTATGGCTGCCAGATGAACGTCTCGGACTCCGAGATCGTGGCATCTGTGCTGCGCGAAGGGGGGTACGGGCTGACGCATGACCCGGAGGCCGCCGATGTGGTGCTGCTCAACACATGCGCCATCCGCGAGAACGCCGAGCAGAAGGTGCGGCGTCGCTTGGATGTGTTCCGCGCCCGCAAACGCTCCACCAAACCGGGGTTGATGCTGGGCGTGCTGGGCTGCATGGCCGAGCGCCTGCGGCACAAGCTGCTGGAAGAAGAGCAACTCGTCGACCTCGTCGTAGGCCCCGATGCCTACCGCGACCTGCCCCGCCTGATTGGCGTCTCGACCGAGTCAGGGCAGGCCGCTGTCAACGTGCAGCTGAGCCGCCAGGAGACCTACGCCGACATCGCGCCCGTCCGCTACGACACCAACGAGCTGACGGCGTTTGTCTCGATCATGCGCGGGTGCAATAACATGTGCTCGTTCTGTGTGGTGCCGTTCACCCGCGGGCGCGAGCGCAGCCGCCCTGTCACCAGCATCTTGGCTGAGTGCGCGGGCCTCGTAGAGCGTGGCTACAAGGAGGTGACGGTGCTGGGCCAGAACGTGAACTCGTACCGGTACGACTACAACGGCACGGCCATCAGCTTTGCCGAGCTGCTTTACCGCATCAGCATGCTCTCGCCCGAGCTGCGCATCCGCTACTCCACGAGCCACCCCAAGGACTGCTCCGAGGACCTGCTACATGTGCATCGGGAGCGGCATAACGTGTGCAACTACATCCACCTCCCCGTGCAGCACGGCAACAGCGAGGTGCTCAAGCGCATGCGCCGCACCTACACCCGCGAGCAGTACCTCGACCTTGTGGACCGGGCGCGCACCATCTGCCCCGGTATCTCCTTCTCTACCGACATCATTGCCGGGTTCTGTGGCGAGACGGAGGAGCAGCACCAAGACACGCTCTCGCTCATGGAGCAGGTGCGCTACGACCACGCCTACATGTTCGCCTACTCTGAGCGGCCCGGCACGTACGCCGCCCGCAAGTACGAAGACGACATCCCCGAGGCCGTCAAGAAGCGCCGCCTGAGCGAGATCATCACACTACAGAACCGCATCTCGCTGGCGCACAACCAAACCGAGATCGGGCAGACGCACACGGTGCTCGTGGAGGGCCCCAGCAAGCGCAGCGACGCCCAGCTCTGCGGCCGCACCGATACAAACAAGATGGTCGTCTTCGACCGCGAGGACTTCCAGAAAGGCGACTATGTGGAGGTGTCTATTGATGCCTGCACCTCGGCCACCCTCATGGGCCACGGGCTGCGCAAGACGACGCTCGCCGAGGCCAATGCCCTGGTAGCCGTGCCATGACCGACAAAGCGCCTACTCCACCGCTTGCCCTGCTCCGTGCCCTCTTCCTCACGAGCGGCCTCGGCAGCATCATTGTGGTATGGGCTATGCGGACCTACGGTGGCTTCGAGGGTGTGCTGGACCCTGATACGGCTCAGCTCCTCGCGTTCGTCTTTCTGGGCGTCATCGCCGTCAACGTGCTGGTGCTAGCAGGGCTGCGTCGCTTTGTAGAACGCGCACACGCCGACCGCAAACCGACCCTGCTGCTGATGGGCTGGGCAGTAGGCGAAGGCGGGACCTTGCTCGGCGCGGTACATTACCTCCTCACTGGGGGCACAACGGTGTTCATAGGCGGTGCTGTGGTGCTGCTGCTGACCCTCTTCGTACTGCTGCCGTTGCCTGCCGACAAGCGCCCAGCGTCATAGCCTGTTTGCCGCAGCCTAGCTGTCGAAGCCCGTCGCGGTGCAACATTCACCCCGCGACGGCAGTGGAAAGTATACCCGCCACATTCGGTATTCTCCCTACCAGCGGCCCGCGTGCATGCAGCGAGCCGCGCTGTTGTGTACCGCATGATCTTTTATACTGTGTACTCGAGCGCCGCAAGTCATGCGCTTTCCGATGAGGAGTTGAACGCGCTCCTCACGGCCTCGCGCCGCAACAATCGGCGCGACAACGTGACGGGCCTGCTGCTCTACGTGGAGGGTAACTTCTTCCAAGTGCTTGAAGGCAGCGAGGCAAAGGTCCAAGCGCTCTACGAACGTATCCGGCTTGATCCGCGCCACAGTCAAGTCGTCCACCTAGTCAGCGGGTATCACCCCATGCGTCAGTTCGCTGGTTGGACGATGGCCTTCCGCCGGGCGGCGCGGTCAGAGGTAGAAGCAGAGCTTCCTGGCTTCACCGACGCCCTGGAGCACGGCGACTGGCTCGCCTTCAAAGGCGATCACCTCAGCCGCAGAGTGCTGGCCATGCTGAAAGCGTTTCGCTCCGTGACGCGGGCCTAGCGTGCGTGGGCGCGCTCCAAAAGCAGCCGTAGATGCCGCTCGTTGTGCGGACGCATCGGATCAACCTGATACTCGTGCAGCCGCCACCCCTCGGCCCCGAATGTATTGAGCGTTTTGACGAGTTCCTGGTGCCTGTTGGCGCGGCGGTCGAGTTCAATTTCAATGATTTGGTACTCGTAACGCGGCAAGGGCATGATACGCGGGCCTGTAGTTGAGCCGCCAAGCTACAGGCCGCCCTCAGCAAATGGAAGCCCTTTTGGCTTGGAGGATCTGGGGGGCAATGCCTACCTTCCGCAGTGAGAAGCTGCCCCTTCTACACCTTTAGATCGGTATAACCAAATGGAACTGACCGCGACGCAGAAAATCGACGCCCAGGACGTGCGAGGCGTCCTCAATAATCACATCCTCGCCGACGGCATGCATATGGTGCTGGACTTGGACAAGAGCCAAGGCATCTACCTGCACGACCAGCTCACTGGTAGACCATATGTCGACTTCTTTGGCTTCTATGCCTCCAATGCCCTCGGCATGAACCACCACAAGCTGACGCAAGACGCGGCCTTCCGCGAGCGCCTGATGTCTGCTGCGCTCAACAAGGTGGCCAACTCTGACGTCTACACACCGCTGATGGCGCGTTTCGTGGACACGTTCAGCCGCGTAGGCATCCCCGCCTACCTCCCGTACACCTTCTTCGTCTCTGGCGGCGCATTGGCGGTTGAAAACACGCTGAAGGCCGCGTTCGACTGGAAGGTGCGCAAGAACTTCCAGAAGGGCTACCGTCACGAAAAGGGCGGGAAAGTCCTCCACTTCGACCAAGCCTTCCACGGGCGCAGCGGCTACACACTCTCGCTCACCAACACCGCCGATCCTCGCAAGACGCAGTACTTCCCCAAGTTCGACTGGCCGCGTATCCACAATCCGAAGATGGTCTTCCCGCTGACCGAGGATAACCTGGCCGACCTCGAGCGCCGCGAGCACATGGCCCTGACGCAGGCCAAGCAGTACTTCCACACCCACCGTGACGACATCGCGTGTGTCATCCTGGAGCCCATCCAGGGCGAGGGCGGCGACAACCACTTCCGCGCCTCGTTCCTGCACGCGCTCAAAGACCTGGCACACGAAAACGACGCACTGCTCATCTTCGACGAGGTGCAGACGGGCGTGGGCATCACGGGGTCGTTCTGGGCGCACCAAGCGCTCGGCGTAGCGCCCGACGTCCTCGCGTTTGGCAAGAAGACGCAGGTGTGCGGCATCCTGGCTGGGCACAAGCTGGACGAGGTGGATGGCCACGTCTTCCAGACCTCCAGCCGCATCAACTCTACGTGGGGCGGTAACTTGGTGGACATGGTCCGCTTCGACCGCATTCTTGAAGTCATCGAAGAAGATGGCTTGGTAGCCCATGCGGGTACGATGGGTGCGTACCTGCAAGAGCGTCTCCACGAGCTGGCCGAGCGTTTTCCGCACGTGTACAACGTGCGCGGCAAGGGCCTCTTCTGCGCCTTCGATGTGCCCACGACGCACTACCGAAACCAGCTCCTGCATGAGTGCTACGAGCGGAATCTGCTTATCCTGGGCTGCGGCCAGCAGTCTATCCGCTTCCGCTCACCGCTGACCATCACGAGGGAAGGTCTCGACGAAGGCCTCGCCCTGCTGACGCAAGCGCTGGAAGCTACACCTGTACCGCACACGGCGGACTAACATGCAGCCGAAACGGGTACCCAAAGCGGCCTCTGCTACTATGTGGAGGCCGCTTTTGGGGTCTGTGGGATGCTGAGCAGCGTGCAGTGACGCTAGTTACCATATGCTCACGCGAATAGGCAATAAGGTGGCGTACTCATGCTGCATGGCCCGCTCATACGGCTGGTATCCACATGGCACATCGATACTGGCGCGCTTCTCTCCTCGTCCTGACCGTCTCCATGGCGGTGCGGGTCGTGTGGAGAGACACGGCACGCGGCTCGGGTGACAGGCTGCCGCAGAGCTCTTCGGTGGGGAACTGCAGGCGAACCGCGTGAAAGTTGGCGTAGGCTTTGCTCAAGCGTGTGCCATGTGACCCACACAGGTGCTAACAAAATGACGATTCGGCCCGATACGCTCTGGGAGTCGCGCCCGCGTTTTCCAGAGTACCGGTTCTCTCCCTCAGTCCTATCCCTACATCAACTATGCCCGCAGCTGCCCGTTACGCCCTGGCGCTTGTCTTCCTGATTAGCCTTTTTGCCCCCGTCCATGGCCTCGCCCAAATGATACGGCTGCCCTTGGCAGATCGGGTTAACCAGGCCGATACAATCGTAGAGGGAGAGGTTGTGGCAGCCGAGTCCTTCTGGGATGACGACCGCCGGAGCATCTTCACGGCCTACACCCTCGATGTGACCCGTCAATTCAAAGGCGCACCAGTGGAGAGCACCGTCACGCTGGTCGTGGAAGGCGGCATCGTGGGGATGGACATGGTGAAGGTGACACACACGATGGACGTAGAGAAAGGCGATATGGGCCTGTTTTTCCTCAAGCCTGTTCAACTTGGGATGAGCGCTGCCAAAAACGGCACCAGCGAGGCGCTGGTCTCGACCGCAGGCGCACAGAGCTTCGTGCGCTACTTGCCAGGACAGGGTCGTGCTGCTGATCCGTTCAGGCAGTACCCGCACATGGAAGCGCTGTACAGCCCCATCGAGCAACAGTTGGGCCGCGCACCGCGCGTGCTGCGCACCTTCGATGCCGAGGCGTTCATTGGCTCGGCACCCGCCACGTTCAGCGCAAGCGCCAAAGGAGACGACCACGGACATACTCACCGACCTCAAGTGTCCTCAATCACCAGTAACTCGGTGGCCGATGGCTCGCCCACGGCAGGCGCTCTTGAGGTGATGACCATCACAGGCTCAGGGTTTACCGATGGCGCAGGCGGTGCCGCTAGCGGCTCGGCCGCGGTGTTCTTCTCGAACGCCGACAATGGCGGAGCGTCATTGACAGGCTTCTCATTCAGCAACCTGCGCGTGCAAAGCTTCACGGATACCGAGGTGCAGGTACAGATCCTTTCAGGAGCTGGCACTGGGCGAGTGGTGGTGCGAAACAATGCGGGTGTTGCCTCAGCTGACGTGGCGGGTGACGATGTGACCATCGACTTCGCCATTGCCAATGAGGTGCTTGGCAATTCGAGTCCCTTCAGCGACGAGTACAGAATCGCTGACCTGTACGATGACAACGGCAACGGTGGCTATACCTTTACCTACCACACGGCTTTCGAGAGCAGCAGTGCAAAAGACCCCTTCGCGCGGGCGTTAGAGTCGCTGCGATGCGACGCCAACATCTTCGTCAACTTTGAGGTGGCTGGGACTGCAGGTGCCGTCCAGTGCCCCGCCGACGATGGCGTCAACTCGGTAGCCTTCGACAACGGCTGTGGCGCGGGCGAATTAGACTCAGGGACGCTCGGGCGCGCTACCAGCCGCTTCTCGGGTCAATCATTGGGGTCGGCGGTGAACTGGCGCGTCAGTGAGATCGATATCGTGTTCAACTTCGACAAGCCGTGGAACTTCAGCACCTCTGCCCCTGCAGGTGGGGAGAACGATTTCGAGACCGTTGCCCTCCATGAGATTGGCCACACGTTGGGCCTCGGGCACGTGATTGACGCCTCAAAGGTGATGCACTTCTCCGCCACGACAGGGACAAGTAATCGCACGCCGACATCGGAGATGACAGCGGGTGGGGCCTTCATGATGGCACTGAGCACCGCAACGCAGGGTGGACCGGAGGCTGGCACGCAAGCCATGACGGCCCTCACAGCGGGTAACTGCTCGCTCCCGGTGGAGTTGGTCAATTTCGAGGCATTGCAGACCGATCAGGCTGTCGTGCTTCGCTGGGATACCGCCAGCGAGACGAATAACGCGGGCTTCGACGTGGAGCAGGCCTACGGCGATCAGCCGTTCGAACAGGTCGCGTTTGTGCCGGGCGCAGGTACCACGCTGCAGGCGCAGACGTACGCGTACCGCCTTACCGACCTGGAGCCGGGCACCTACCGCTTCCGCCTCCGCCAAGTTGACTTCGACGGATCGTTTGAGTACAGCCCGGAAGTGGAGACGCGCATCGAACTCGCCGAGGCGTTTCATCTGACGGCGGCCTATCCCAACCCATTCAGCACGGCCACGCAGCTTGACCTCATGGTGCGGCAGCCGGAGCACGTGCGCGTGGTTGCCTTCGATGCGTTGGGGCGCCAGGTAGATGTGCTACACGACGGCGTGCTCTCGGCGCAAGAGGCGCACACGTTCGTGCTGAACGCACCCGACCAGCCCAGTGGCGTCTACTTCGTGCAGATCCAAGCCGAGACGTTCAGAACAACGCGGCAGGTACTGCTGGTCAGGTGACCAGCGTATCGGCTTCGATGAGCGACTTAATCTTCTTCAGGTTGCGGTCGAAGGCGCGGTCTGGGTAGCCTAGCGCCCGCAGCATACCGACCACTTGCTGCGCCGCCGCTGACGGGACCTCGAAGTGGAAATAGAGACTCACCAGGGTGTGCTGGTCATCGGGGCCTGTACGCTCGAAGCGCAGGGTGCCTCCGCTCTCGACGGTGTCCATGCCAGCACCGTGCTCCGAGGCCCACTCAATCAAGGCATTCGGCTCGATGCGCTTTGTGGTCGCCACGAAGGCCACCGTTGTGCTGAACGGCGCCGCCACTTCCCACTGGCTGCGGTGGTTATCGAGAAGGTCTACCCGGCGGACGTCGCTGAGTAGCGTCGAGAAGCGTTGGAAGTCGAGCCAGAACTGAAACACCGTCTCAACAGGCGCTTCGATGGTGACTGCACGCTCGACAGTTTGTTGAACCATGGATGCTTTGGAAATCGTCAGGCTTCCACTGTGGGCGCGGTGGCCGTAGTGGCTGAGGGGGGTTCTGTGGTGGATACTGCTGCGCTGGCCGCGTCCTCTTCCTCGTCCTCCTGTACCACGCGTGTCACATCGGCGATGGCGTCCCCATCTTTCAGGTTGATGAGGCGCACGCCTTGCGTATTCCGGCCCTGCACGCTGATGGGCTCTACGTTCATGCGGATCATAATACCCGCCGTCGTCACAATCATCAAGTCGTCGGTTTCGTAGACGCCCTTGATGGCCACCAGATCGCCCGTGCGGCGCGTGGTTTTGAGCGCGATGATGCCCTTACCGCCGCGAGACTGCTTGCGGAACGTGCGGTCTGAGAGGGCCTCCCCTGCGTCGTCCAGCGTCTCCAGCGGTGTTTGCTTGCCGTAGCCGTTCTCGCTCACGACCAGCACCTTGCGGTCCTCATCGGGGCGAATCACAATCATGCCTACGATCACCTCGCCTTCGCCCAGGGCCATGCCCTTCACGCCGCGTGTGTTGCGGCCCATGGCGCGCACGTCATCCTCGTGGAAGCGGATGGCGCGGCCTGCCGAACACGCCAGCATCACGTTGGTGACCCCGTCGGTGAGGTGGGCTTCGATCAGCTGGTCACCGTCCACAATCGAGATGGCGATGATGCCGTCCACGCGCGGGCGGCTGAAGGCCTCCAGCGACGTCTTCTTCACCAGCCCCTGCCGTGTGGCCATCACCACGTAGTGGTTTGCCAGGAACTCGGGATCGTGGAAGTTGGGCTTGCTGACCGAGAGCACGGCGCGGACCTTGTCCTCGGGGGCGATCTGGATCAGGTTGCGAATCGAGCGGCCTTTGCTGGTGCGCGAGCCCTCGGGAATCTCGAAGACGCGCAGCCAATAGCACTGGCCGTGGTCGGTGAAGAAGAGCAGGTAGTCGTGCGTGTTGGACACAAACAGCTGCTCGATGAAGTCCTCGTCGCGCATGCCGCTGCCGCGCATGCCAACGCCGCCGCGCCCCTGCTGGCGGTACTCGGTGACGCTGGTGCGCTTGACGAGCCCTTGGTGCGAGATGGTGACCACCACCTGCTCGTCATCGATCAGGTCTTCGATCAAGAACTCGCCGCCGCCCGTGTAGTCGATCTCCGTGCGGCGCTCGTCGTTGAACTTCTCCTTCAGCTCCAGCAGCTCCGTCTTGATGACCTCCATGCGGAGGGCGCGGCTGTCGAGGATGCCCTGCAGGCGTTCGATTTCCTGGCGCAGTGCGCTGTACTCGTCTTCGATGCGCTGCCGCTCCAGCCCGGTCAGGCGGCGCAGGCGCATGTCGAGGATGGCGGAGGCCTGGACCTCGGAGAGGGTGAACAGCGACTGGCCGTGCGTGGGCAGGCCGAGGCGTTCCAACTGCGCCGTGGTCAGCTTCTCCGGGAGCACCCCCGCCATCAGGTTGGCACGGGCTGCCTCGGTGTCGGGCGACTCGCGGATGATGGCGATGACGGCGTCGATGTGGTCGAGCGCGATGCGCAGCCCTTCCAAGATGTGTGCGCGCTCTTGCGCCTTGCGCAGGTCGTACGCCGTGCGTCGCACCACCACATCGTGGCGATGGTCTACGTAGTGGCGGATGCAGTCGTGCAGTGTCAGCGTGCGCGGCCGGCCATTGACGAGCGCCACGAGGTTCACACCGAAGGTCTGCTGGCACTGCGTGTACTTATACAGCTGGTTCTGCGTGACCAGCGGCACGGCGTCCTTGCGCAGCTCGACCACGATGCGCATGCCATTGCGGTCGCTCTCGTCGCGCATGTCCGAGATGCCTTCCACACGCTTGTCGCGCGCGGCCGCGGCGATCTTCTCGATCAGGCTGGCCTTGTTGACCTGGAACGGAATTTCCGAGATGATGAGCGCGTTGCGCCCCGGCCGCACCTCCTCCTCGTGCATCTTGGCGCGCATGATGACGCGCCCGCGCCCCGTCCGGTACGCCGAGAGCACGCCCGCGTAGCCGTAGATGATGCCGCCCGTCGGGAAGTCCGGCGCGGGAATGTGCTGGATCAGATCATCAATCTCAATGTCGGGATCGTCGATGTAGGCCACCACGCCGTCGATCACCTCGCCCAGGTTATGGGGCGGGATCTTGGTGGCCATCCCCACGGCGATGCCATCGGTGCCGTTGAGCAGCAGGTTGGGCAGCGCCGCCGGTAGCACCTCGGGCTCCATCAGCGAGCCATCGAAGTTCTCCTGGAAGTCGACGGTTTCCTTGTTGAGGTCGGCCAGCGTCTGCTCGGCCAGCCGCGTCATGCGCGCCTCGGTGTAGCGCATGGCGGCCGCGCTGTCGCCATCGACCGAGCCGAAGTTGCCTTGACCATCCACAAGCGGGTAACGCAGCGAGAAGTCCTGCGCCATGCGAACCATCGTGTCGTACACCGCCGAGTCGCCGTGCGGGTGGTACTTACCCAGCACTTCACCCACGATACGCGCGCTCTTCTTGTACGCGGCCCCTGCCGAGAGGCCCAGCTCGCTCATGCCGTAGAGCACGCGCCGGTGGACCGGCTTGAGGCCGTCGCGCACATCGGGCAGGGCGCGGCTCACAATCACCGACATCGAATAGTCGATGTAGGAGGACTTCATTTCCTCCTCAATGTTAATCGGGATGATCCGGTCGTTGACGGGTTCCATACGGTAACGGGTCGGTTCTACAAAGCGCACGCGTGGCGCTGCGTACGAGGCCCTTTCCCTAACGGCGGCCACGGCTAAAACGCCGCCGCTGCACGCATTCGGGCGGTTGGGAAAGACAGATTAAGATACGAAAAACACCTGCGTTTCCCTAGCTTGAGGCCTTCCCGACGAATGAACGCCGTTACGATTTTATAGCTGCTTCGTGCGGCTGCGCCAGATCACGCCACGAGGATACGACGCACCTCAACCGTGATCTCCGGAAAGGCTTGCAGCGGTATCGTATCGCCCAGGTCGTAGGTCTGTTTGCGGCGGTAGCCGCTGGTGCTGGGCTCCAGGTAAACCTCGACTTCCTGCGCCTCCAGGTTCACAATCCAGAACTCGACAATTCCTGCCGCCGCATACCGAGGCGCCTTCACCGCGCGGTCTGTGCGAAGTGTGGAATCCGCTACTTCCACCAGCAAGGCCACGTCCTCAGGTCGAGTGGCACGCGACTGGTCGGTCGTAGACCATACCACCATGACATCGGGTTCTGGCTCGGTATGATCATCCAGGCGCAGTGGGTTTTGGATGCTGAGGAAGGCAGGCGGCGTGTCTGAGCGGTAGAGCTGGCGGGCCAAAAGAAACTCCAGCCTGTTTACAGCGAGGACGTGGCGTGCATTGACTGGGGACATGGCGTGGATGTATCCGTCGATGAGTTCTACGCGAGCGTCGGGGCCAAGAATACCTAGCTCGGCCATCCGGTGGTACTCAGCCGCCGAGAAGCGCCAGAGCGCGCCAGGGCGCTGCGTGGCCAATGTGACGGGAGGGGCAAGCGTAGTCTCCATAAGGCGAGAGCGGGCACGTCAAACGATACAGCTGAGACGCGAGGCCTTGCCTCAAGTTCGCGGCCGGGGTGGCTCGCCGTTGGTCGTGTTGCCCAGCGTCTGCGCGGCGCGGAAGAGAATGGCAAACAGCCCAACCACCCCGATGAGCGCGCCGATCACCGTGAGCCACGGCGAGGTGTCCAGCCAGCGGTCGGCTAGGATGCCGCCGCCCGTGAAGAGGACCACATTCAAGGCCGACTGGATGCCGATGTGCATGTAGCCCGCACCAGAGCGGATGCCGTCGTTCCAATGGCTAGGCTTCGGGTCAGCCATGAGGGTCTACGTGGCCGCGATGGGGGTGACCTTGCTGGTGTCGAGCTTGCCCAGCTCAAGCGATTGCTTGGGGCCCATGGTGCAGGTGCCGTTGCAGACCGCGCCCTCCTCCACCACTAGGCGGGCGGTGCGGATGTCGGCGTCGATGCGGGCAGTGCCGCGCAGGACCAGCCGCTCTGCCACCTTGACCTTGCCCGTCACTTGGCCTGCAATGTCGGCCTCGCGCGCATGCATCTGGCCATCGATAGCGCCGTCTTTCGTGATCGTAGCCCGGCCTTCCACTGTGAGACTGCCCGTGATGTGGCCGCTCACGGACAGGTCGCCAGCTACCGCGAAATCGCCTTCTACGCGCGTCCCGCGTCCGATCATGTTCACTTGAGGCGAGCTGGGAGGAGAAGCTTTGGGCATGAGTGTGCTGGAAGAGTCGTGAGTGAGGGGGCGATTAGGTGGTCACCATGCGACAGGTGCCGTCGAACTGCGCACCTTCGTCTACTGCAAGACTGCCCGTGGTGATGTCCGCGCCAATGCGTGCCGTGGGGCGCAAGGTCAGGGTCTCGCGTACCTGAAGAGTCCCCGTCACCGTGCCAGCTACCGTTGCCGACTGCGCCTTGACGTCGCCATCCACATGGCCTGAGGCCGTGATGACAAGCCGCCCTTTGGTGGCAATGCTGCCATTGACGCGGCCCGCAATGTTGAGGTCTTGCTCAGACTGGATCGACCCTTCCAGCGTGCTGCCTTCGCCTACCAAGTTAAGGACGTCGTGCGAGGTAGCAGCAGGCATGTTGCCGCCGGAGGTATTGCCATTGTTGAAGAGCGCCATGCAGGTGTACGTGGTGGAAGCGGACTACGCGAGGCCTGGAATATACGACGTGTTCTGCAACGCGCCACCGGTTACCAGCCGACAACGTAGGTGCGAGGGTCCTGCGCCAACCCATGGTGCCACAACTCAAAGTGGACATGCGGCCCGGTTGTTATTTCGCCCGTGTTGCCGCTGGCCGCGATGGCCTCCTGCGCGCGCACCCGGTCACCCACGCGCTTGAGGAGCTGCTGGTTGTGCTTGTACGCCGAGACAAAGCCATCGGCATGTTGCACCACGATGGAGTGGCCGCCGTCGTGCGTCCAGTCGGCGAAGATGACGTAGCCATCGCCCACAGACCGGACGAGCGTGCCCTCCTCCACGGCGATGTCGACGGCGTAGTGGTTGGTCTGGGGCAAGAAGCCGCGTGTCACAAAGCCCGTGACGGGGGGCAGGACGGGGAAGCGTAAGCTGGTGATGTAGCGGGTGTCGATCTGTGGCAGCGGCAGCGGATCGTCGGTCGTGGTGGCGGGCAGCACGTCGAGCGGGATGGCAGGCTGCGCATGGTCCGTCCAGTCTTCCGACACCTCATTGCTGGCTACGTCCACAAACGCACGCGACTCACTCAGCAGGGGCGTCTGCGAGGGGCGGTCGGAGTAGGCCGACGAGTCGAGCTGGCCCGTCACCAGGCGCCGCATGTAGTCGAGGTAGAGCAGCTGGGCCTGTAGCGAGTCCTCAAGGGCTGTCAGCCGGAGCTGCGTACGCCGCGCCTCTTGGCGGATTTCGTTGGTGCCGTAGCCTGGGATCCACTCGCGGAGCGGCGTGAAGACTACCAAGCTCAGGAGCGTGATAACAGCCACAGCAACCAGGGCACCCACGATCAACATGAGCTGCCGGGGGACGACATCGTACTGGCGAGGGCGCTCCATCCGCTCCTCATCCATCACGATGACCGTGCGCGAGCGGTCCACATCGCGGAAGAATTCAGACAGAAAGGCGCGCATGTGCGGGAGAACGGAGCTACCGATGGGGTGCCGCCCAACGTAGGCCCTAAACTCGTGTTCCACCAAGCACATAGGTAACGCACCCGGCAAATCCTTGTGAGATTAACCGTCCGGGAGCGGTACCGAAGGGCTTGCGGGCTTTTCGCTTTGCCTTGTATGTTGTAGTTTTGGGCAGCTACGGGCAGTTTTCTCCCCTCAGACGCTCCGCCTCTCGCATCTCGCCTGCAGCTTGCCTATTCAGGACGACACGCACCACATCTACCCCATATGGACCTCGCTCAACGGCCCACGCTGGCAGACCTCACGACCCTCGTTGACCTGCTGCGCTGGCGCGCGACCCACCAAGCCGATCAGCTCGCCTACACCTTCCTCCGCCATGGCGAGGACGAAGAGGACCGTCTTACGTACGGTGAACTCGACCGCAAAGCCCGCGCGATAGCGGCGCACTTGCAGCGGATGAACCAGCCCGGAGGGCGGGCGCTGTTGCTCTATCCATCGGGCCTCGATTATGTCGCTGCGTTCTTCGGGTGCCTGTATGCCGGCGTCATCGCGGTACCCGCCTACCCGCCACGCCGCAACCGCTCGCTCGACCGCATCGAGGCCATCGTCTCGGACGCCGAAGCCTTCGTCACGCTGACGACGGATCAGATCCAGACGATGACAGAGCGTCGCTTTAAGGAAGAACCGAAGCTGCGCGACCTCGACTGGTTCTCCACGGACCACCTCAACCTGACAGCGGCTGACGCGTGGGCGGCACCTGCCATCGACGGCGAGACGTTGGCGTTCCTCCAGTACACCTCGGGCTCCACAGGCACGCCGAAGGGGGTCATGGTGAGCCACCGCAACCTGCTGCAGAATGAGCAGATGATCACGGAGGCCTTCGGGCACACGCCGGCGGCTAGCGTTGTGGGGTGGCTACCGCTCTACCACGACATGGGCCTCATCGGCAACGTCATCAACCCGCTCTACGTGGGCTACCCCTGCGTCTTGATGGCGCCCGTCGACTTCCTCCAGAAGCCCGTCCGTTGGCTGCAGGCCATCTCGAAGTACAAGGCCACTACGAGCGGCGGCCCCAATTTCGCCTACGAGCTCTGCGTTGAGAAGATTACTGACGACCAGATGGCCGGCATCGACCTGAGCCACTGGACGGTAGCGTTCAACGGGGCCGAGCCCATCCGTGCCGCTACGCTGGAGCGCTTCGCCGAGCGGTTTGCGCCGTACGGCTTCGACGCGAAGGCCATGTACCCGTGCTACGGCCTCGCCGAAGCGACGCTGTTTGTCTCAGGCAATCCGAAGGAAGAAGCCGTGGTCGTCGGTCAGGTTGATGAGGCCATGGCTGAGGGCGCGCAGGCGCTCGTAGGCTGCGGGCAGACGTGGCGCGAGCAGCACATCAAGATTGTAGAGCCCGACACCATGCAGCTCATGGGCGACGAGGCCGTGGGCGAGATCTGGATCTCGGGGCCGAACGTGGCGCAAGGCTACTGGAACCGCCCCGCTGCCACTGAGGAAACGTTCCGCGCACACGCCGTGGGTAATGGCCAGACGCCGTCGCTGCGCACAGGCGATCTTGGCTTCCTCAAGGATGGCCAGCTCTATGTGACGGGTCGGTTGAAGGACCTCATCATCATCCGTGGCCGCAACCACTATCCGCAAGACATCGAACAGACCGTCGCGGACAGCCACGGCATGCTGCGCACCGACGCTGGGGCTGCGTTTTCTATCACGGTGGATGGCGAGGAAAAGCTTGTCGTGGTCAACGAGGTCGAGCGCATGGCCATCCGCCAGATGGACACGCTGCAAGACGAAATTGTGAGTGCGGTGCGGCAGGCGGTGTCGTCCACGCACGAGCTGCAGGTGTACGCCGTCGTGCTGCTGAAGACGGGCAGCGTGCCCAAGACCTCCAGCGGCAAAATCCAGCGGCACGCGTGCCGCACGGGCTACCTGGGCGGCACGCTGAGCGTGGTAGGCGAGGACACGATGGTGGAAGAAGCCTACGATGCCGAAGACGACGCCTCGGTGCTTGACCGCGAGGCGCTGCTGGCGCTGCCCGCCGCCGACCGCCGCCCCGTGCTGACGTACCAGCTGCAAGGCCTCGTGGCCAAGGCGCTCAAGCTGTCGCCCCGCAAGGTCGATGTGCAGCAGCCGCTCGGCGCCCTCGGCCTCGACTCGCTCGACGTGGTGGAGCTGAAGCTGGAGATTGAGACAGAGCTGGAAGTCACCATCCCGATGGATGACGACCTGAGTGACCTAACGACTGCGCAACTTGCCGCCAAGGTCGCTACGCAGCTGTCGCCGGAGAGTGGCGACGGCGCGGTGCGCGAAGCCGAAGCCGTTGACCCCGCGAACCTCGACCTCTTCGCTAAAGTCGACACCGACGGCGGCTACTTCGGCAAGTACCGCTTGGCCAAAGACCAGTTTTACACGCAGCCCGTCCTGGAGGGTGATCCTGGCCCGCGCATGCGCTTCCAAGGGCGCGAGGTGCTGGTCTGGTCAGTCAATAATTACCTCGGCCTCTGTGGCGACGACCGCCTGCGCGCGGCCGTCCACCAGACGGTCGACGAGGTGGGCACGTGGGCGCCGATGGGCTCCCGTATGCTCACGGGCAACACGCACCGCCACCAAGAGCTGGAGCGCCGCCTGGCTGCCTACCTCGACAAAGAAAGCAGCATCGTGTTTAACTTCGGCTACATGGGCGTGATGGGCACCATCGCCTCGCTCGTGAGCGGCAACGACACGATCATCATCGACAGCCTCTCGCACGCCTGCATCGTAGACGGCGCTGTGGTGGCGGCGGCGGGCAAGCCGTTTCGCGTCTTCCGCCATAACGACCTCAACAGCCTCGAAGACCAGCTCAAAGCCGCCAACAAGCGCCGCAAGGGTGGCGTGATGGTGGTGACCGAAGGCGTCTTTGGGATGAGTGGCGACACGGCCCCGCTGCCCGAGATCTGCCGCCTCAAGGACGAGTACGGCGCCCGCCTGTTCGTGGACGACGCCCACGGCTTCGGCATCATGGGCGAGACGGGGGCCGGCACGGGCGAATTCCTCGGCTGCCAGGACCAGATCGACCTCTACTTCGGCACCTTCGCCAAGTCGTTCGCGGCCATCGGCGGCGTGACGGCCGGGGACGAGAAGGTTATCGACTACATCCGCTACAACGCCCGCCCGTACATCTTCGCCAAGAGCCTGCCGATGGTCTATGTGGAACACCTGATGACGGCGCTCGACATCATCAAGGACGAAGGCGAGCGGCGCGATCAGGTGTGGCACATCGCGCACAGCCTGCGCAAGGGCCTCAACGCGATGGGCTACAACACGGGCCACACGCAGTCGCCCATCACGCCGGTCTACGTGCCTGCGGGCGACGAGTCCACGGCTACCGAAGCCATGCGCATCCTCCGCGAGGAGTACGGCATCTTCGTCTCGGCCGTCACGTACCCGGTCGTACCCAAGGGCATCGTGCTCTTCCGCCTCACCTCCACCGCCGCGCACACCGATGCCGACGTGGCGCAGACGCTGGAGGCGTTCCAAGCCCTGCGCGACCGCCTCAACCTCCAAGCCGACAACATCATGACGGAGAACGAGGTTGGCGGCGAGCTGCTGCGGTGACGGCCGGGACTTCAGGCGCATGCGGCATGACTAGGTGACGACCTAAGAGAGCAAGGAGGACTAACAGGACCAGCGTGTAGAGTGAGACCAGCACGGGCGTGCCCCAGATGCCTGGTTCGCTCAGCACGCCTGCTTCTAGGAGGCCGTTCATCCCCATCAGGACGATGACCAGGTCGAGCGCCACGGGGAGCACCAGGAAGCCGAGGAACCACGCCCAGCGGTGGCGGCGCGCCAGCGCACGATACGCCAGCACGAGCGGTGGGACGCTCAGCAGCAGAACAGCCGTTAGTCCTGTCCACTCGGCTGCTGCACCGCTACTCATCAGCTTGCGAAGCGCAAACACCTCATCGCCACCACCTGAGAGTGACGTCAGGATGCGGGCGAGCGGCATGTTGGCGAAGACTAGCGCAAAACCGAGATCACGCTGCCACTGAGCGTCGGAGAAGAGCCACCATGCGCCGAGCCATATGAGCGCGAAGGTAAACGCCGGCCCGGCGAGGGTAGGCCAGATTGCCGAGCAGCCTTCGCACAGGCCCCATACGTTGAAGTCGCGCCAGCCAAAGCAGCCACACGCGACACGTCCTGAGAAGATGTGAACCAGCTCGTGTACTTCGTGCAGGAAGAGCGTGAGGGTGAGCAACGCAATGGCGTAGCGCCACGTGATGACGGGATAGACACGTTGTAGGGGCATAGCGGCACAGATTCAACAGCACGTTTGTTCAGCAAAAGTGTGCATGTTGGATCACTCGACCGCGCGCCCAAGCAAGCACTCCGCCATACCGCTGCCCGCGTCTCAAAGGTTACACCGTCTGTCGGGACGGCCCACCCCACTCGCCACAGCAGCTACTCGACGGCCTGCTCAATCCAGGCCACCGCCGTCGCAAACGTCTCGCCGATGTTGTTGTGGCCCACGCCAGAGAAGAGCACGTAGTCGTACGCGTGCCCGGCCTGCCGCAGCGGCTCCAGGCGCTCGATGGAGAGATCGACGGGGACGCTGCCGTCGTTGGCGCCGAAGATCCACAGCCCAGGGATGTTGAGTTGCGCCAGGCTGGTGGTTGGATCGGTGTCAGTGCCGAGGAAGTCGGGCCAGATGTACGGCGTCTCGCGGGCATCGAGGGCTTCCCGGTAGCTCGGCACGCGCTGGCCGTCGAGGTCGCGGGTGTACTTGCTGTAGATATCCTCCTCGCTGACCTTGCACACCGGACCGCTCCACAGCAAGAGGAAATCCACGGCGGCAGTCTTCTCGGCGGCGAGCGGTACGATCCACCCCGCCTGACTGATGCCTGTGAGGCCAAGCGGCACCTCGGTGAGCTGGGGATGGGCAGCTAGCACCTCTAGCGCGGCGGCGGCATCGCTGGCCAGCAGGTCGATGTTCATGCCGCTCACCGACTGTTGGCTCTCGTAGTCGCCGCCCGAGGCACCCACGCCGCGCTTGTCGTACACCAGAGCGGCGATGCCATGCTCGGCAAAGTGTTTGGCCAGCGCCAAGTTGCGTTGTTGTGGGCCGGAGCCATGCACGAACACCACGGCAGCTGTCGGTGGCGTATCGGCGGGCAGCACGATAGAGCCCGCCAGCATGACCCCTCGGCTGTCGAAGGCGACTTCTTCTATCGTGTGATTGGTACCGAGCGCAGGTAGGATCAACAGCAGGGAAAGCGCAGCGCTGGTCAGTAGTGAGGAGGGCATGAGGACACTGAGGATGCTATCGGGATCTGAAGGCGAAGCGGCTATTCGGCGGAACGCTGTGCGTGTTGCACGCGGGTGAGGCAAAACGAGCGCCCCATCCACCGCAGCATCGATTACCCGGATCCGGGGATGTTGCCCGCCGCGCCTAACCGATAGGTTAAAGCAACCGTGTATTTCATCAGCCCAACCTGTACTCCAGCTATGCGCTTCTCGATTGGCCTTCTCGTCGCCCTGCTCACCTGTCTGAGCATGCCTGTGCAGGCGCAGGTGCTCTGGCAAACCGAAGTCCTCGGCGCTTCCTCCATCAAAATGGTGGCCGATGCCGACGGCAACATCTACACCGTAGGCGCACGGGATAACTTCGTCAACGTGCCGCGCACCTACAGCGATGTCCTGCTCACCAAAACCTCACCCCAGGGCGTGAGCCTGTGGCAACAATTCATCACCGCCGATCCTGGTCCCGGCCTGACGAGCAACGATGCCACGCAAGACTACGGCACGGACCTAGCCCTCGACAGTCAGGGCAACATCTACATCATCGGCTACCTGCACGAACGTGGGGGACGGCAGCTGCGCGACGCGCTCATCGCCAAGTATGCGCCCGACGGGACGCTGCTCTGGCAAGACCTCTACGACGGCAACGGCAACGTAGACTACGCGCTTAGCCTCTTGGTTGACGCCGACGACAACGCCTACGTGGGCGCCTCCACGTTCCAGACGGTGAACGGCGCCGCGGATACCCACCTCTCGCTCTTCAAGTACGCCCCCGACGGGACGCGGCTATGGGAGCAGCACTACAACGGCGCCGTGAACGAGTACGATGAGTTCGGCGGCATCGCGTTCACGCCCAGCGGCAATGTGGCGCTGCTCGGCGTGGCGTTCGTGGGCCAGTTCTCCGTCTTCAAGTATGATCAGCCGATCATGCTCGTCTACAGCCCAGAGGGCGACTTGCTGGTTGAGCAGCCGCTGGAGGGGGCGTTCGCGACGAACCACCGCTACCGCTTCTACGACGTGCAGGCCTACGAAGATGGCATACTCGCCGACCTGGAAGTGCGCCACGCGTTCAGCCAACCCTCGGATATCATCGGGCGGCATCTGGTGAAGTTCGCACCGGATGGAACCGTGGCCGAGAGCGACATTCTCCCCATCGAGAGCGCTTGGTCAGCCTACCAGAACGAAGGCCTCTTCGTCCAGTCGCCGCAGGGCGAGGTGTGGGGCGCCTACCACGTATCGCGGTCGTTCAGCGAGAATACCCGCCTGCTGATGCGCTACGACGACGGCGCGTTCACCCTGGCCGACCGCGACGATGGCGTCACCAACAGCGCCACCGAGACCAGCGTGGTCGCCATGACCACCGACGCGGCGGGCAACGTGTATGTGGCTTCCGGCGAACGGATCGGCGAGGAGCTGCGCATCCGGCGGTACGACCCGAGCGGCATGCTCGTGGGGAGCATTGCGCTGGAGGGCTACGCATTCACGATGTCGCAGACGTGGCTGAGCAATCAGTTCACGGCTTCGCTCCTGGCCGCAGCCGAGGGGCAGGTCTATGTGTCCTACCACACCAAGCGGGCCGAAGGCGGCGCCAACGTCACCTATCAGCGCACGGCCCTCGTGCAGATCAACGCGTCAACGGTATCCGTAGCGGATGAGGAGCAGCCCAGCCAGATTCGCTTGGAGGGCAACTACCCGAACCCGTTCAACCCGTCCACGGTGCTCCGCTTCACGCTGCCCGCGGCGCAGCAGGTGCGGCTGGCCGTGTACGACGCGCTGGGCCGTGAGGTGGCCGTGCTGCGCGATGGCGTGCTCACCGCAGGGACGCACGAGGCTACGTTCGAGGCTGCAGGCCTACCCTCTGGGCTATACCTGTATCGCCTGGAGGCGGGCCAGCAGCAGCAGACCCGGCTGATGCACCTAATGAAGTAGGCTGCGCTAGGCTGCTGCGCGGCGCTGCATGCGCTGGCGGTCGATGGCAAACTTGAACGCGGGCCCGGCTTCTACGCGTAGGCTGAGCACGGCATCATCGGCGTGTTGGATGGCGAAGTTGATGCGCTCGCCGTCCCACGTGCGGACCTCCCGAACGGTGTGCAGCGGGATGATCTCTGCGCGCTCGCTGCCCGAGAGTACAATGCGGTCGGTGTAGAGGCGCAGTGTTCGTTGCGCTGCGGCATCCTCAGGATGCCAGGCTGCCGTCTCGCGTAGCACGCCTGCCGCTGATGGCTGAAGCGGACGCGGATACAGCTTGTGGATGGTGTAAGGCGCTGGCGTGGACATGGCAAGACGTGGAATGGGGACTGTGGGTGCGCCAAGTATCGCCCGAAACCCGCGCATTGTAAAGGCAGGTGCCGCAAAGTCCGCCTCAGCCGTCGGGTGGCACGACGTTGGCAGGCGGCTCACTTGGCAGCCCCGGCACGACCAAGCCACGCCTGAGCCATTCCTGGACCGATGGTCGGGCCAGCAGGCGCGCCTTGCTGGGGCGCCGTTCGGGCGTCCATTGGAAGCCGCCGAGCTGGAACGATTGTGGAATCTGATCGCTGGGATACAGTGTGCCTTGGATGCCACGCTCACCGAGGATTCGCTCTAGCACCTCGCCACGGACCCAGAACGTCAGCAGGTCGGCGGACATCTGCACGGCGTCGCCGGGGCCGCCTTCCTCGGCTTCGAGGTAGCGGATGGCCTCGGCTTGCGGGCCAACGACAAACTGCCGCGTGGAGTCGCTGCGGAAGACGCCGACCAGATGCTCGCCCTTGAGCTGCTGCAGCCGGTCCAGCGTGGTGTCTTCTTCGACCACGAACGTGTTGCCCCGCACGTAGAGCGAGTCAGGGTGGCCCGTGCCTTGGATGAACCGCAGCGTGTCACCGCTGACCTGCGAGGCGTCGGCCCAGGCGAAGGGCGTGCCGAAGAGCGCGAGGCGGTCCTGCGTCAGTGTCGAGTCCACGTCGATGCGGTCCACGGTGAGCGAGTCGCCGATGGCGGTCAGCGTTTCCTGCCACACCTCCACGTTGCCCACGGCGTCCAGGTGCTGCGTGCTGTCGCTCTGCACGGACGTGAGCCGTTGCGCCTGCACGATGAGCGTGTCCGTGACGCCGAGCGAGTCGGTGCGGAACTGGAGCAGCAGCGGGTCGCCGAAGAACTCGCTGCGCCCAGCGGTCTCGTCGCTGAAGGCGCGGTCGCCAAAGAGCCATGTGATGGTGGTGGAGTCGTCGGCCGCCACGTCGCCGCCGCCGCCGCGCCGCGCGGCGAACACGTTGCCGAAGGCCTCGGAGATGCGGGTCTCGCGGAAGTAGGTGATGGAGTCGGACTCGAGGTAGCTGCGCGCCTCGTAGAGCTGCACGTTCTCGAAGAACTCGGCGCGCTTCGCCTCGGTGAAGTACTCGCCGCGCAGGCTGGTGAGGACACTCAGGCTGTCCACCAGCGTGACGCCGTCATCAAACGTGACGCGTTTCTCCTCGGTGTAGTAGACGCCCGTGGGGGCCTGCACCACCACCTCGCCATCGCGCAGCTCCACCTCCTCCTCCGCCCGGCCAATCTTGGTAAACTCGTTGTAGAAGACGCGCGCAGCGGTGAGCGTGTCGCCCTCGTCGGTGAAGCGCACGTTGCCGCGGAAGATGACGTCGCCCCGATCGGTGTAATACGTGACGCGGTCGGCTTCCATGAACGTCGTCTCTTGCCGGAAGCGCACGTTGCCAAACGCCTGATCCACCACTTCGCCACCGATGAGGTCGCCCACCACGCGGTCGGCGTTGAGCAGTTGGATCCGCTTGGGGCCACCCGTTGAGTCCTGCGCCCGCACGGTGCTGGCGGTAAGCATCAGCCACATCGTCAAGCACGCTACGAGAGAAAGCAGGCGCATCATCGCTCCTCGATCTCCAGGATAGCCGTGACGCGCTTGATCTCGTACGGCAGCAAGTCCTCGTCGGCGATCAGCTCGTAGCCCTGCACGCGGCGGTCGGGCGTGGTGATGGTCACGAAGCCGGCTGTGCGGATCTTGCGGTCTTCCTCCAGCCACTCCAGCTGCTCACTCTCCAGCGTTTTGCCGTCCACGGTCTCTACAATCACGCGACCGCGCGCCTCGAAGCGGCGGTCGTCTTCGAAGTAGAACAGCTCGTCGGAGTCCACCGTTGCCGACGAGTCCCCCTCGGCGTCGAACAGCAGCACGCGCACGCGAGCCGAGTCCTGCACCATGTGGATGTAGGTGCTGTCGTCGTTGACGTACTTGGCCATGTACGGCGCCCACATGCGCAGGCGCGGCTGGAAGCCATCGGTGACGTCAAAGCGGGCACCCCAGCTCTCTTGGTCGGGGATCGGCCCTGCTGTGGCCTCCTGGATGGCAGCCTGCGTAGGCGGGCGCGAGGTGCAGGCGACCAGCACCAGCGGCAGCAGAAACCAGCTCCAGCGGTTCATGGCATCCGTGCGAAGTCACACGCAACAATGGCGCACGTTTGTGGATCGGGTATCCCAGCCCCTCCCTTGAGAGAGGTGGGCCGCCGGAAGGCGGATCGGAGGGTGTATCGGCTCCTCGTTGACACGGCGCTCGGTACACCCCCAGTCCTTCGGACAGCCCCCTGGAGGGGGCGGTGCAGCGCGCGCGCTCTGGTGTATCGCATGGCTATATTTCCAACCTTCGTGTCATGCGAGCGAGGCAGTGGCTTGTGGCTGGGCGAGGGCGGTGCGGACGGTCACCGCGCTGCCACATGCCCGGAGGCCGTTGGAAAAGCGGGCGCAGAGGGCTTCCAGTCGGTCATCGCCCCACGTTGCGGGGGCGTAGATGGCGGCGGCCACGCAGGTGCTGGCATCGGTGGTCTTGGTGGCCATGCTGTCGCGCACGGGGTTGACGCAGGGCATGCCGAGTGGCATAGCGGAGTCGAGGACGCGGCAGCCGCAGACGAGATCGTGCAGGCTGATGGATTGCCCGGCGTTGTTGAACACGTACTCCTCGCCCTCGGCGCCCAGGCGGAAGACGAAGCGCGCGGTCCCGGCGCGGTCCACATCCCAGATGGAGATGGGCAGTCCGCTCGCCAAGCTGATGAGGTTGCAGGTGTCCACCAGCGCGTTGATGCGCGGGAACGGCTTGCCCTTGGTCACAACGCCTGCAAGGTATTCGCTAGCGGGCTTGCCACGCCCCGTCGGCTTGTAGCGGCCGTTGCGCAGCATGTTGCGGGCCGCCTGCCGCGTGCGCTCCGCCGCTTCGTCCGGCTCGGCTTGGCGCTCGGCGATAGCCCGCGCGATGGCGTCATCGAGGCTGGGTACATCGGCGGTGACCTCGACGCCTTCGGCATAGAGCAGGCCGAGCGTCACGGTGTCGGGCGGAAGGTGGTTCTGCACAATCATGCGCGCTCCAACCACCTGCGCCGATGCCAAGATCCGCGTCACATGACCGACTGTGTCTCGATGGCCTCGGCCTGCTGCTCCGCTGCTTGGGCATCCCGCTTGGTCTCCTCTACCTTCGACCCGAGCACGGGTACGTCCACGCCCAGGGCGCCACGGATGTAGAGCACCTGCACCACTACAATCAGGCATACCAGCAGCGGCGTAGCTACGAGCAGGCCGGCCAGCCCGACGAGCGTGCCCATCACCAACTGTGTCGCGATCGTCAGCGCGGGCGGCAGCGACACGGCGCGGTCCTCAATGAGCGGCGTGATGAAGTTGGTCTCCAAGAACTGCACGATCCAGTACACCAGCGCTACGAGGGCCACCATCTGCATGCCTTCTGTCAGCGCCAGCAGCAGCGCCGGGACGGCGGCCAGCACGGGGCCGATGTAGGGCACGAAGCACAGCAGCGTGGCGATGAAGCCCAGCGACAGGGCCAGCGGCATCCCGATGATCCACAGCCCCAGCGTAATCAGCGCACCCACGACCAGCATCGACGCGCCACGACCGATCAGCCACCAGCCCAGGCTGCGGCGCAGCGCGGCCAGCACAGTCTTGATGGCGGCGCGGCTGGTGCGCGGGATGAGGTGCATGAAGCCATCCACGTAGCGTCGCGGGTCCAGCGCCAAGTAAAAGCCAATGATGACGATCAGCACCGTGTAGGTCGCCGTGGCAGCTACCGACGCGAGCGCTTGGGTGACACGTTCCACAGAGCCTGCGCCTGCCGCTTTCAACCCGTCTATCTGCTCGGCCAGGCCTGCGCCCCACACCCGCTCGGCCAGCCACGCCTTCAGCGTGCCCAGCGCTTCGGGTAGCTTAGCGCTCAGTTGGGCAAGCTGCTCGGTGATGCCTGGCCCCATCAGCCAGACGGTGCCGCCCAGTACGCCGAGCACGAGCAGCACGGTGACGATCAGCGTGGGCGTGCGCGGGATAGGCAGCACGCGGCACAACGCCCGCGTCATGCTGTCGATGAGGATGGCGAACAAGACGCTGCCAAAGAGCACCAGCAGCACCTTCGCCAGCTTCACCACGCTGTACACCCCGACCATGAAGATCAGCGCCACCACGAGCGTGAGGGCTACGTACCGGGCGTAGGTCTTGTACGGAATCATAGGCATAGTAGCATCGGAAAAAACCACAGCAAGGCGGCGACCGCATCGGGTCCCGCCTTACTGTGTCAGCTTTGCGTCAGCGCGGAGGCTGTGAAATGTCACCTCCTCAGGCGTCGCTTTCTTTGCTGTCTGTCGATAGGGCGCGGCGCACGTCTTGCGAGGCTTCGGCGAGGTCTTGGCCGAGTTCGCCAAAGGCGCTGGCCAAGCCGTTCCGCATGGCGTTGAACTCGCGCTCGGTCGCGTTTTCCAGGCGCTCGTAGTCGTTCTGGAGTTCCGCACGCTGCGCGCGCCAGTCAGCTAGTGTCTCGCGGTATTCGGCCTGTACGGCGTCGCCCGCTTGCGCCATCTCCTGTTCAAGCGACTCGATGCGCACATCAAGCTCGTTAAGCTCTTCCTGCGTCATCGCCACGAAGTCATCCTTCGTCTCGGCGGCACGGAGACGTGCTTCGGTGAGATCAGCTTCAAGCTCGTTCATCTGCTCGCGCATGTCGTACTGCGCTTCGCTCCACTCGGCTGCGGCGGCATTGCCCATCTGGTCCATCCGCGCGGCGAGCGCATCGCGCTCCTGGCGGAGGTCGTTGGCCATTTCGCGCAGGTCGCCCTCGGCACGGTCGCCCATGGCGTCGATGCGCTCGTCCAGGTTGTCGAGACGTGCATCGGCGCGGTCCAGGTTGGCGTGCAGCGAGGCGCGGAGGTCGTTGGCCATGACCTGGGCATCCTGCTGCACATCGTCGAGGGCGGTATCCATGCGGGCTTCGTCTTGCTCGGTGCAGGCCATTGCGCCCAGGGCCATGACGCCGACGATTATTGATGTTCGGAAAACGTTCTTCATCGTTATAAACTGTCTTTGTGCTTGATCACTATTGAACTGCTGGGTGCCTGTTCAGCGTCAGGCGACCGCTTTCCTGCCGAAGACGAGCGACAGTACAAACAGGACCAAGAAGACAAAGAAGACGATCTTCGCGATGCCTGCGGCAGCACCCGCGATGCCGCCGAAGCCAAGGACGGCGGCCACGAGGGCAACGATGAAGAGAACGATAGCGGCGCGTAACATGTGTAAACCTCTGGAGGTAGATTTGGATAGCTAGCAAAGGGTGCGTGGTGTGTGCTCAGCCTCAGAAGCTGTACTTCACGTCCTGCGCGAGTTGGTCAATGCGGCGGCGAATGGCCTCGCGGGTCTCGCCCGTCTTTTCCTCCAGCCGCCCTTCCAGTTGGTCGCGCTGCCCTTCCACTTCATCGATTTCATCTTCGGTCAGCACGCCCCAGGCTTCTTGTACTTTGCCCTTGAACTGCTTCCAGCTGCCAGATACCTGTTGTTCGGTTGGGGTCTTCATTGTGGTCCTCGAAAGTTGGTTGAGAAAGTCGAGTGTCGATGTGTCATCGATACACTTATCAATCTACAACCGCTGCATTTACAGACGCATAGGACCTGCAGGGCGCGTGACGTCGGAGGACGCAACACGGCTACGTCAGGGTGTGTCCTACAGCCCAGAGCGGCGGACCGGACGTGGGGTCGTACGTGCGCGAGCGGTGCCGGGGTAGCCCGCCAGCCTCACTGCAGCGTGATCTTGAGCGAGATGTCGAGGGCCCGCACGGAGTGGGTGAGGGCGCCAGACGAGATGGCGTCCACGCCCGTGGCCGCGATGGCCGGAACGGTATCGAGCGTCACGTTGCCCGAGGCCTCGGTCTGGAACCGCCCGCCGATGCGTTGCACGGCCTCACGCAGCACCGACGTGTCAACGGTGCCATCATCGCGGACATGTACCATGTTGTCGAACAACACAATCTCGACGTCCCCGGTGGCGATGACCTGCTCCACTTCGTCCAGCGTGCGCGCTTCAATCTCGATCAGCACATCGGGCGCGTACTGCTGCCGGTATATGTTGGCTGCGCGGATGGCCTCAGCGATAGAGCCGCGCGCGGCGATGTGGTTGTCCTTGATCAGGATGCGGTCGTAGAGCCCGATGCGGTGGTTGGTGCCGCCTCCCAGCTTCACCGCCCACTTGTCCAGCCCCCGAAGGCCCGGTACCGTCTTGCGCGTGTCCAGGATGTGCGGCGTGTGCGGCTTCGCGGCCTCCACCATGTGCCGCGTGGCCGTGGCAATGCCGCTCATGCGCTGCATCAGGTTGAGCGCCAGCCGCTCGCCGATGAGCAAACTCCGTGCAGGTCCACTCGTGCGGCCAATCACAGCGCCTGCTGCCACCGCGTCGCCATCGCGTGCTGTCCACGTCACGCTGACTTCAGGATCAACCTGGGCAAAGACGCGCTCGGCCACAAAGCACCCGGCCAGGGTCCCGCTTGCCTTCACCAAGAACTGCGCGGTCGCCTGCGTCTCCTCGGGGATGGTGGCCAGCGTGGTGACATCGCCAGCGCCCACGTCCTCGGCAAGGGCGCGTACAATGAGGGCGTCGAGGTCGATGAGCGTGAGGTAGTCGGGCAGATCAGGCATCGGAGGCGGCGCGGCCGTAGCAGGCGGTGAGGTCACGGAGGCGGTTGGCGATGGCATCGGTCACGGCGCCCTCGCGGACGCGCCAGCACCAGTTGGGCACGCCGGTGGTGCCCGGTGTGTTCATTCGCGCCTCGCTGCCGAGGCCCAGCAGATCTTGCACGGGCGTGATGACGAGGTCCGCCACCGAGCCCATCAGCGCCCGAATGAACGCCCAGTGCAGCTCAGCTTCGGAGCAGGTGTCGAGGCCGAGGTACGTACTCGCGTAGCTGCGCGCGCGGCGGATCTGCTCAGCGTCCTGCGTGCTGGCGTCGCTGCCCCACCACTCGTGCAGCGGCGCGTTGTCGTGCGTGCCTGTGTAGGCTACGATGGAGCGCGGGTAGTTGTGCGGCAGGAAACCGTCCTCAGGGCCGTGGTCGAAGGCAAACTGGAGGATGGCCATGCCGGGAAACCGGTAGCGCTCCATCAGCTCGGTGACGCCCGGTGTGATGACGCCCAGGTTCTCGGCGATGAGCGGTAGGTCGCCCAGGTTCTTGTGGAGCGCGTCGAAGAGGTCGGCGCCGGGACCGTCGACCCAGCGGCCGTTGACGGCCGTTGCTTCGTGCGCGGGTACTTCCCAAAACGCCTCGAAGCCGCGAAAGTGGTCGAGCCGGACGAGATCGAGCTGCCGAAAAGCCGAGGCAAAGCGCCGCGTCCACCACGCGTAGCCGTTGGCGCGCATTACCTGCCAGCGGTAGATCGGGTTGCCCCAGCGCTGACCCGTCTCGCTGAAGTAGTCCGGCGGTACACCTGAGACGACCGTCGGCTGCCCGTCGGCTTCGAGGAAGAACAGCTCGGGGTTGGCCCACACGTCGGCGCTGTCGTGGGCGACGTAGATGGGGACGTCGCCGAAGATCTGGATGCCGCGCTCGTGGCAGTAGCTACGCAGTGCGGCCCATTGCTCGGCGAAGAGGAACTGCCAGAACTTGCGCATGGCGACGGCATCGGCATGGGTGACGCGGGCATCGGCCAGCGCCTCGGCCTCGCACTGGCGGAGCGGTTCGTCCCAGTCCGTCCACGGCGCCTCATTGTGAGCGGTCTTCAGCGCCATGAACAGCGCGTAGTCGTCCAGCCAATCGGCCTGCGCTTCGCAAAACGCCTCGAAATCGCCGCGCGCCAACGTTCCTTCGCCCTCGGTGAACCGCTCGTACGCTCGGCGGAGCAGACGCTCTTTCAGGGCTTCGGCAGCGGGATAATCGACGTGGTCTTCAGGGAAGTCCGGCAGGTCGGCAAGGTCGTCATCGGTGAGCAGCCCTTGCTCGTGCAGGCGATCTGGTGAGATGAGCAAGGCGTTGCCCGCGAAGGTGGACGGGCTGGCATACGGCGAATACCCGTAGCCGACGGGCACGATGGGTAGCACTTGCCAGATGCGCTGGCGCATGTGAGCCAGCAGGTCGGCGAAGCGGTAGGCGCCAGGCCCCAGGTCGCCGATGCCGTACGGGCTGGGCAGCGAGGTGATATGGAGCAGCACGCCACTACTCCGCTGCGAGAGCGTCAAGGTCGTGTCAGGCAAGAGGATACGATAGCTAAGGTCTGGCGTCGGCGGCATCCAGAAGGGCCGCCCAAGATAATGGCGAGGCCCGGTGGATGCCAATGCGACCGCTGAGCCTCGGGCCGCGTCCTACCCGTATCTGATGCTTCACCTTTGGCATGCTATGCTTCCTGCCCTCACCGTCCGCGACCTCACGCGGGCCTTGCCCCTCGGCGACACGCCCATCCAGATCCTGCGCGGGCTCTCCTTCACCATCAAACGCGGCGAGTGGGTCGCCATCACGGGGCCGTCGGGCTCCGGCAAGTCGACGCTGCTCGGCATCCTGTCAGGGCTCGACGCGCCCTCTTCGGGGCATGTGTCGGTGGATGGCATCGAGATTTCGACGCTCCCGGAGGCGGAGCTGGCGCGGCTGCGCAACGAGAAGATTGGCATCGTCTTCCAGTCGTTCAACCTGATCGGGACGCTGACGGCGCAGGAGAACGTGGAGGTGCCGATGTACGTGGGGCCGCACCGTCGCCAAGCGACTAAGCGTGCCAAGGCCATGTTGGACCGCGTGGGGCTGAGCGACCGCCTGGACCACCGCCCGCACCAGCTCTCCGGCGGCCAGCAGCAGCGCGTGGCCATCGCCCGCGCGATGGTGACCGAGCCGCCCGTGCTGGTCGCCGATGAGCCGACGGGCAACCTCGACTCGGCTACGAGCGAGCAGATCCTCGACCTCTTCGCCGAGCTGCACCGCGACCTCGGGGTGACCCTGATCGTGGTCACGCACGACCCCGCCGTAGCCGCCCGCGCCGACCGCATCCTGCACCTCGTGGACGGCCGGCTGGTGCAGGACGAGGCCACGACAGATCACGCAGCCGAGGCGAGCGCATGAACGTCGGCTTCTCGATTCGGTACGCCTTCCGGTCGCTCCTCCGCGACGGGCAGCGCACGCTTCTGGCGATGGTGTGTGTCACGTTCGGCGTGATGTCGCTCGTCGCTCTCCAGCAGCTCTCGGCCATCATCGACGAGGCGTTCCTGCTCTCGCCGCGCCTGCAAAGTGGTGGCGACCTCATGCTCTCCCGCTCTGACCGCGCCATCACAACGGAGGACACAGCAGCGCTGCGCGACCTCGGCATCGATGCGTGGACGGGCTTCACGCGCGTGCCCGCACAACTGCTTCGCACCACGCGCTCCGGCGAAGTCATCTTCCTCTCCAGCGTCCTCGGCGTCGATCCCCAGCGCTTCCCGCTGCTGGGCACCGTGCGCATGCGCGACGACGCGGTCTTGCGCGACGTACTAGCTGTGCCCAACGGCGCTGTCGTCACCCGCGATCTGGCCGACCGCCTCGCGCTGGCCCTCGGCGATTCGCTGGCGCTGGCGGGGTCGCCCGGGTCGGCGCCGTTCTACCTGACGGTGGCTGGCGTGGCCGAGCAAACGCCCAGCCGACAAGGTGGCAGTGTCTTTATGAGCTTGGCTACGGCGCAGCAACTTGGCTTCGCCAACCTCACCAGCATTGCGGTACGTCACGAGACGCCCGACGCTGCGGCGATGGCGCTTCAAGCGGCAGGCTGGACGGTCCGCGTCGTGCCGCTAGCGCCCAACTCAGACGCTGCCGACCTCTTCGGCTTCATGCTGGCCGGCGCGGGCATCCTCGGCCTGCTGATTGGCGGCATCGGCGTGGCCAACACGATGCAGGTGCTGCTGGCGCGCCGCACCGACGAGATCGCCACACTCAAAGCACTCGGCTACCAGAAGGGCCACTTGCTGCAGCTGTTCGGGATGGAGGCACTGCTGATTGGCCTGGGCGGCGGCATCACAGGTGTGCTCCTCGGGCTCGGGCTGGCTTCGGGTTTCATGCAGTTGCTCATGGCTACCGTCCCGTTCTTACTGGATTATCGCATGGACCTCGGCATCATGGCAGGCGGCGTGCTCGTCGGGGTGCTGACGGCGATGATCTTTGGCTTGGTCGCCATCGTGCGCGCCAGCGAGGTGCGCCCGGCGTTGCTCCTGCGCGGTCTCGCCGTCCCGATGCAGCGGTTAGAGCGCGCCAAAGTCCTCGGGCTGTACGGCGTGCTATTGGTCCTCTTCGGCGGACTGAGCAGCGTGGTGCTGGGCTCAGCACTGCAGGGCTTCGGCGTGGTGGCGGCTGGGCTCGTGGGCTTGCTCGTGCTTGGTCTAGTGCTGGGCGGTGTGCTATGGCTGGTGGTCCGCCTGCCGCTGCCGGGCGCGCCGCTGCTTCGGATGGCGCGGCGCAACCTCCGGCACCAGCCGCTCCGCGTGATCTACGGCCTCGTGGCGCTGTTCGTTGGTACGTTCACCATCGGGTTCGCCGCGGTGACACTGCTCAACGCGATGGGCCAGCGGTCGGTGCGCTCGCTCGACCTCAGCGGCCTCAACACGTACGTCTACGCCGAGCGTCCCCAAGAAGCTGCCCTCGCCGACACGCTCGCTGCGCTGGGCGCCACCGAGCAACGCGTGTCCTACCTCGCCACCGTGGGGGCCGGGCGCATCGACAGCACGCTAGAGGCGGCTTCCGTCACGGGCCGCATCCGCTCTGCCATGACGGGCGACGTCACGCTCAGCGACAGCCTCCGCATTGCCCCAGCGCACGCCGCCTTCATGCCCGACTGGCAAAGCAGGCGTAGCGGGCTGCAGATCGGCGATACCTTGGTGTTCGCCACCGCCCTGGCCACCGACACGCTCCGCTTTGCTGGGACGTACACGCCCGCCGTCGGGCCAGCGAGTGTACTTGCGCCCCGCAACTGGCTCGTCGATGCCAGCGTGGCGCAGCGCCTCGGCGGACCGGCGGCAGCCATCACGCTCAACGCCGCGGTGCCCGAGGCCACGCTGGAGGCCACAACGCGCCAACTTGGTCGCGCCTTCCCGAGCGCCGTGGTGTTCAGCTCGGCAACGATCTCGGAGGCGATCAACCGACTCTTTCTCGGCCTCTTTTGGTTCGTGATGGCCGTGGCTGGGCTGGCGCTGGTGGCGGGCGCCGTCCTCATCGCCAACGCCGTGGGCCTGGCGATGCTGGAGCGGCAGCGCGAGCTGGGCGTGCTCAAAGCCGTGGGCTACAGCAGCCGCTCCGTCCTCACCACCGTGCTGCTCGAGAACGCGCTGCTCGGCTTCATCGGCGGCCTGATGGGCGTGCTTGGCCTCTATGTCTTCATCCCCATCATCAACCTACGCTTCCCCTCGGCAGGCCTAACGCTTCCGCCGGGGCAAGCCGCGCTGCTCATCCTCGTGGCGATGGTGTTCGCCGTAGCCAGTGCGCTCGTGGTGGCCTGGAAACCCACGCAGGAGCGTCCGCTCACGGTGCTTCGTCGAGGTTGAGTACGCCTGCTGGCATTGTAGAACAGCACACGCCGCATCGCGTACGGGACGGGCAACCCCTGAACTTCCCCCAATCCCCGATGAGTGAACGCGACCAGAAACTCGAAGCCCTCGGCTACCCGCTCGACGATGTACCCGGCCCCGGCGCTATCTATCGCCCCGTGGTCATCGACGGCACAAGGGTGTACGTCTCGGGCGCGGTCCCCATCGCACACGGCGTGCTGACCAGCAAAGGCAAGGTGCCCTCCGAGGTGAGCCTGGAGGAGGCCCAGCAAGCCGCCGCCCTGTGCGCGGCCAACAACCTCCGCGTGGTCCGCGCCGCCATCGGCTCGCTGGACCGTATTGAGCGCGTCTTGCGCATCACGGGTTACGTCAACAGCGACGCAGATTTCACCGAGCCGCAACTCGTCATCAACGGCGCCTCGAAGCTGGCGATCGCGGTCTTTGGCGAGGACGCAGGCATAGGCGCTCGCTCTGCCGTCGGTGTGGCACAACTCCCGCGCGGTGCCAGCACAGAGGTCGAGATGATTCTCAAGCTCAAATCTTAGCCAATGGCCGTCGTTTTCAAGTAAGTGTATGCGAGCTTCATGATTATCACCGTCGATACCTCTTGTGTCCTCGCAGTTGCCGCTGGTGAGCCCACTAGGGATAAGCTGATGGAATCTACTCGCGGAGCAGAGCTTATCGCTCCCGCATCACTTCCGGCAGAGATCGGAAATGCGCTCTCCGCCATGTTCAAGCGTGGACGCATCTCGGCGGCAGAGGCTGGCAAAGTGCTTCGAGCCTTTCAGGCGATTCCGATCCGCCTGGTGGCGCTTGACTTGACCCGAGCGGTGGCACTTGCCGAGCAGTTGAACGTTTATGCCTACGATGCCTATGTACTCGACTGCGCTCGGTCTGAAGCAACGCCCCTACTCTCACTTGATAAGGGGCAGCGCGCAGCGGCCACTCGCGTTGGGATACATCTCCAACCTTACTGACCCCTCGCCATGACCGTCTACACCTATTCTCAAGCACGCCAGCGCCTCTCCGCAGTGCTCGACGAGGCACAACGTGACGGGTCGGTGCGTATCCGCCGCCGTGACGGTAGTGAGTTTGTGTTGACGCCTGTCGAGCAGGCCTCATCACCGTTTGAAGTGGAAGGGGCAGGGCTCGACCTGACAGCGGAGGAGATCATATCGGCCATTCGCGAAGGCCGTGAACGATCCTGAATAGGCCACGATCACACAGGCAATCAAGCAGAGAGCGTTGTGCTATCCAACGCTCGTGTGGTGCCAGCGCAGAATTCGAGATGATCCTCAATCTCTAGGCGTGATGCAAACATATTGCTCAGCAAAAAGCTGAAGGTTCACAAGGATATCGAAGTCTTGGTCGTGCAGAACGCATTAAGTTGGGCTGTCTAAACAAAAGAGGGCAGTCATGCGCGTATCCCGGCGAGAAGCACTACAAATTCTGGCGACCAGCGGCGCCGGCTTGATGGTCGGCGGCGTGCTGACGGGCTGTGCTGGCACGGAAGGAGGCAGTGGCAGCCCACAAGTTGGCGATGTGTCGTATCCCTACGCGTTGCCTGACCTGACGTACGCCTACGATGCTATCGCGCCCGCTATCGACGCGCGGACGATGGAGATCCATCACCAGCGTCACCATCAGGGCTATGTGAACAAGCTCAACACCGCCCTCGAAGCGCACGCCGATCTGCAAGGCGAAACGCTCGGTAGCCTGCTGAGCCGACTGCCGCAACTACCCGAGGACGTCCGCACGGCGGTGCAGAACAACGGCGGCGGGCACTTCAACCACACGCTCTTCTGGACGGTCATCAGCCCCAACGGCGGCGGTGCGCCCGAAGGAGCGCTCGCGGACGCCATCGCCCGCGACTTCGGTTCGCTCGATGCCTTCAAGGAGCAGTTCGCCCAGGCGGCCGGATCGGTCTTCGGGAGCGGCTGGGCATGGCTCGTGCAGGACAATGGCACGCTCAGCATCGCCCAAACGGGCGAGCAGGACACGCCCCTCGCCGACGGGCAGACGCCGATCTTGGGCCTGGACGTGTGGGAGCACGCCTACTACCTCAACTACCAGAACCGCCGCGCCGACTACGTAGCGAGCTTCTGGGACATCGTCAACTGGGACCAGTGCGCGGCCTACTACCAGGCAGCTTGAGCCTCGCTGGGGCTTATTGAGGAGTGGAGCGGCCCACGGGGCGGGAATTGACGAACCCTTTATTCGATCCGCGCTCGCGTCGCATACAAACGGGAGCGGGGTGGCGTACTTTCTGGCGTCTTGTTACGTCCGCTCCATACGTCTCCTCCATGTCTGCACTCGCCCGGCGCGAACCCAACGTCAACCTCGAACTCGCCCTCGACCACGGCCTCACCGAAGAGGAGTACGGCTGGATCATCGAGGCGCTTGGCCGCACGCCTACGTTCGTCGAACTCGGCATCTACTCGGTGATGTGGAGCGAGCACTGCTCGTACAAGAACTCCATCGCCGTGCTCAAGACGCTGCCCCGCGACGGTGAGCAGCTGCTAGTGGGCGCCGGTGAGGAGAACGCCGGCCTAGTTGACATCGGCGACGGGCTGGCGTGTGCGTTTAAGATCGAGAGCCACAACCACCCGAGCGCGGTCGAACCCTACCAAGGCGCGGCCACGGGCGTGGGCGGCATCCAGCGCGACATCTTCACGATGGGTGCCCGCCCCATCGCCTCGCTCAACTCGCTCCGCTTCGGCAGCCTCGACAACCCGCGCGTACGCTACCTCTTCGACGGCGTCGTGCGCGGTATCGGCGACTACGGCAACTCGTTCGGCGTGCCCACCGTGGCTGGTGAGGTCTACTTCGACCCCAAGTACGAGGGCAACCCACTCGTCAACGCCATGAGCGTCGGCATCGTGAAGGTGGGCGAGACGGCGTCGGCGATTGCCGAAGGCGTGGGCAACCCGGTCTACATCGTGGGCGCGGCCACGGGCCGCGACGGCATCCACGGCGCCACGTTCGCCTCGGAGGAGATCAGCGAGGCCAGCGAGGCGAAGCGCCCCAGCGTGCAGGTGGGCGACCCGTTCACCGAGAAGCTGCTGCTCGAAGCCACGCTCGAAGCCATCCGCTCGGGACTCGTCGTCGGCATCCAGGACATGGGTGCGGCGGGCATCACGTGCTCGTCGTGCGAGATGAGCGAGAAGGGCGGCAGCGGGATGACGCTCCAACTCGAACGCGTGCCGCAGCGCGAGACGGGCATGACGCCGTACGAGATCATGCTCTCCGAAAGCCAGGAACGCATGCTGATTGTGTGCCTGCCGGAGCACGAGGCCGCGCTGAAGGCCGTTTTCGAGAAGTGGGACTTGCACGCCGCGCACATCGGCCAGGTGACCGACGACGGCCGCGTCAAGGTCTACTGGCACGGCGACCTCGTAGCCGACGTCCCCGCCGACCACCTCGCGCTCGGCGGCGGTGCTCCGGTCTACTACCGCGAGACGGAATACCCGAGCTACCTCGACGAGGCCCATGCCTTCGACGCCTCTGAGCTTGCGGACCTGACGCCCGAGACGGCCACGCAGGCGCTGCTGGATCTGCTCGCCTCGCCCAACATCGCGTCGAAGCGCTGGGTGTTTGAGCAGTATGACACGATGGTGCGCACCAACACGGTCGTCGGCCCCGGCCCCAGCGATGCTGCCGTCGTGCGACTCAAAGACTCGAACAAGGGCCTTGCCGTCAAGACGGACTGCAACGGCCGCTACGTCTACCTCGACCCCCGCAAGGGCGGCCAGACCGCCGTGGCCGAGGCCGCGCGCAACGTCGTCTGCGCGGGCGGGCAGCCCGTGGCCATCACCAACTGCCTCAACTACGGCAACCCGTACAAGCCCGAGGTCTACTGGGTGTTCAAGGAGTCCGTGGGCGGCATGGGCGATGCGTGCCGCGCGCTGGGCACGCCCGTCACCGGTGGCAACGTGTCGTTCTACAACGAGAACCCCGACGGCGCTGTCTTCCCCACGCCGACCATCGGCATGCTGGGCTTGGTCGAGGACGTCGACGCGCACACCACCACCGCCGACTTCAAGGCGGAGGGCGACGTGATCCTGCTGCTCTCCCCCGCCGCGTGGGCGTTCGACGATGGCATCGAGGCTTCGGAATACCTCGCCACCGCGCACGGCATGACAGCGGGTCACGCGCCACGCTTCGACCTAGGCGAGGAGAAGGCCGTGCAGGAGGCCACGCTCGCGCTCATCCGCGCCGGGCTCGTGCAGAGCGCACACGACGTCTCGGATGGCGGATTGGCCGTCAACTTGGCCGAGAGTGCCATCTTCTCGGGGCTGGGCGCCACGGTAAATCTGGAGCCAGGTAAGAATCTGCGGCTCGACGGTGTCTTGTATGGCGAAGCGCAGTCGCGGGTGGTGCTCACCGCACGCCCCGACGCCGCCGACGCGATCCTCGCCGCGCTCGCCGACCGCGACGTGCAGGCCACACGCCTGGGCACCGTCGGTGGCGACACGCTGACGATCAGCGTGGATGGGACGACGGTCGTCGAGGCCGCTTGTAACGCGCTCGCCCAACCGTACAACGAAACTATCCCAAGCATCATGGGCTAATCGCGCCAAACGGTTACGAAACCCGCCGTTTGGCTTGTCGGTTGCTACTCCAGCTGACGCCCTTGATTCTCTTTCGATACCATTACTTAACAGACGTAAACGAGGTGCCATTATGGCCAAGTACATCACCGGAACCGACGCCAATTTTCAGAGCGAAGTCTTGGGCTCCGATCAGCCCGTGCTGGTCGATTTCTGGGCCACATGGTGCGGTCCCTGCCGCATGATCGCCCCCACCATCGAGCAGCTTGCCGACGAGTTTGACGGCCGCGCCAAGGTGGTCAAGCTGGATGTGGACAACAACCCGCAGACGGCCATGCAGTTTGGCGTCCGCTCCATCCCTACGCTGCTCTTCTTCAAAGACGGGCAGGTGGTAGAGCAGATGGTCGGCGCCGTGCCGAAGAAGAAGCTGAGCGACAAGCTCGCCTCCCTGGCAGGCCAGCCGGCATAACCCGCCTCGCCCTTTGACGAGCGGCCTCAAGCTTCGGGCGTTTTGCCTGTGGCTTTGAGGCCGTTTTCGTTTACCTTGCTCTCCGTTTCCACCTCTTTATTCGCCAATCCAACCTGACCATGAGTGTACTGTCCACGCTCGACTTCTCCGCCGCCGAACGCATCCCTGTCGTGATCCTCGGCAGCGGTCCTGCAGGCCTGACGGCCGCGCTATACACCGCGCGCGCCAACCTGAACCCTGTCGTTTTCCACGGACCGCAACAGGGCGGGCAGCTGACGACGACGACCGATGTGGAGAACTTCCCGGGTTATCCTGATGGCGTCATGGGTCCGCAGATGATGATGGACTTTCAGCAGCAGGTGGAACGCTTCGGCACCGACCTGCGCTACGGCCTCGTCACCGAAGTAGACCTCTCCGAGCGCCCGTTCAAGCTGGTTGTGGACGAGGAGACGCCCGTGCTAGCCGATACCATCATCATCGCCACAGGCGCCTCGGCCAAGTACTTGGGCTTAGAGAACGAGCGGCGGCTCTTGGGGCGCGGCGTCTCGGCATGCGCCACGTGCGACGGCGCCTTCTTCCGCGAAGAAGAGATCGCCATCGTAGGCGGCGGCGACACGGCGATGGAAGAGGCGCTCTTCCTGACCCGCTTCGCCAAGAAGGTCTACGTGATCCACCGCCGCGCCGAGCTGCGGGCGTCGAAGATCATGCAGGAGCGGGCGTTCAAGAACGACAAGATCGAGTTCATCTGGAACACGCAAGTCACCGATGTGATCGGCGAGAACGCCGTCAGCGCGCTGCGCCTGTTCAATCGCGAGACTGAAGAGACCAGCGAGCTGCCCGTGACGGGCTTCTTCGTCGCCATCGGCCACAAGCCCAACACCGACGTCTTCAAGGGCTGGCTGGACATGGACGAGAACGGCTACATCATCAACAAGCCCGACTCCACCTACACCAACATCCCCGGCGTCTTCGTCAGCGGCGACGCGCAGGACCACGTCTACCGCCAGGCGATCACCGCCGCCGGTTCCGGCTGCATGGCCGCCATCGACGCCGAGCGCTGGCTCGCCGAGCAAGGCGACATCGACGCGGTGCGCACACAGACCGAGTACCACGCCGTTTAAGCCGGGCAGCACAGGCGTGAAAACACAAATGGCCTCGTCGCGACGGGAGAAAATCCACGTTGCGGCGAGGCCATCGCATGTACGGTTGTTACTTGACTTGATCTTCTAGCGCACGCCCATCAGCAGGTCGAACGTGAGCTGGTCGAGGCGTTCGTAGGCGAGGCCGCGTGCGCCGAGGGCTTCGCGGTCGAAGGTGTGGCCCTTCAGCTTGTCCGCCTGCGCCGACGAGTACGTGCCGATGCGCGGTACGCCAGGGTTGATCATGTTGATGTTGGCCAGCAGCGCCTGGATCTCGCTGTCTTCGTTGAACTGCCGCGCCTTCTCCTTCAGGATGAGGTAGGTGCGCATGCAGCCGCGCGCAAAGTCCTTGACGCCCTCGTAGTCCTCGGTGCGGTACGCGTGCGCGTCGAAGTGCAGCGGCCCGTCGTAGCCTACGTCTTCGAGGAACTTGACGAGGAAGAAGTTGGGCTTGATCATGTGCGACGCGAAGCGGAAGTCTTGGTCGTAGCGCCCCGGGTTCTGGTCGTTCAGGTCGATGTGGAACAGCTTGCCCGCGTCCCACGCCTGCGCGATGGCGTGCATGAAGTTGAGCCCGGCCATCTGCTCGTGTGCCACCTCGGGGTTGACGCCCACCATCTCGGGGTCGTCCAGCGTCTCGATGAAGGCGAGCATGGCAGCCGTCGTGGGCAGGTAGATGTCGCCGCGCGGCTCGTTGGGCTTGGCCTCCAGCGCGAAGCGGTAGCCGTAGCCCTGATCCTTGCTGTACTCGCAGAGGAAGTTGAGTGCTTCGCGGAAGCGTTTCAGGCCGTCGAGCGCATTCTTGCTGGCGTCGGTCTCTGTGCCTTCGCGGCCGCCCCAGAACACGTATGTCTCGGCGCCGAACTCCTTGCCCAGGTCCATCGCCCGCATCGTCTTCTGGACGGCGTAGGCGCGCACTGCCGGGTCGTTCGATGTGAACGCGCCATCCTTGAAGGCGGCATCCGAGAAGAGGTTGGTCGTGGCCATCGGCACCTTGATGCCGGTGTCGTCGAGCGCCTTGCGGAAGTTCTTCTTGATCTGCGCCTCCTCATCGGCCGTGGCGTCGATGGGGATGAGGTCGTTGTCGTGGAAGTTGACGCCGTACGCCCCGACTTCGCCCAAGAGGTAGACGATCTCGGCGGGCGTTTTGGTGGCACGGACAGGCCCGCCAAAGGGGTCACGGCCCACGTTGCCTACGGTCCAGAGGCCAAAAGTAAACTTATCGTCGGAGGTCGGTTCGTACATCAGAAATAGGCGAGGTTAGGAGGGAACGTGTGAGTCACTGCGGTGAAGTTGCGGACCGCCCTAGCGAAATGCAAGCGCGTTTTCGTGTGTATGCGCTTACACTCGGGCAGCGCCTGCTGCGTTTTCCTCATCCCTTCACGCAGGAGCGCGTTTCGCACGCTGACGAGGCCGAGAACCCTTATACGTCGGCGCGGCGGCGGACGAGGACGCGCATCTCGGGATGGTAGCGCAGCGCGGCATAGTCGTTGGCCCAGGCCAGTGCCACGTGGCTGACGAAGGCGACCCAGATCGTGCCCGTAAGGAGCGTGCTCATGCACAGCACGACGCCGAAAGGCAGCGCACCGAACGTCTCCAGCGGTCCTTTAGGCAGATGCGCCAGCGCGTAGAGCACCACGTTGAGGGCGATGGCCGGCCAGATGCCCATGACGGGCACGCAGACCGCCAGGAGGATGCCTCGGAAGAGCAGTTCGTACGCAAACAGGTAGGCCGCCCACGTGAGCGCGTTGAGTACGATGAGGGGGAGGTCCCACTCGCGCGCGCGCACCTGCGGGTACACGGTCTGCGTTTCGGGCTTGCGGCCGGAGAGGATGCCGAGTGGAATGACCAGCGCGCAGAGGGCGAGCGTCCAGTACGTGAAGAGCGCCGGGTTTGAGCGTCCTAGCCCATAGTCCATCAGATCATACGGCAGGACAAGGAGCACGGTAGCCAGCGGGACGACGCCAAGCAGGAGAACGCCGATGTGTTTCTGGTAGAGCGGCAGGTAGGCCGCCACGCGCTCATCGCCGTGCCGTTGAGCTACCCAACGGCGGAGCCCCGCGCTGTGGCTGACAAACCAATATGCCGAGTAGCCCACGCAGAGCAAGGCGAGCACGAGTACGGGCGCCGTGGCATCTGGCGACCAATGGAAGACGTCCATGCGATGTAGACAATGGTGGGCTGCCTAATATCGGCCACATTCATATGCCGTCCCGTGAAGCATCCACAACAAAAAGGGCTTCCAGCAAGCATACCCACATGCGGCAAGGCGTGGTACGTCGGCTCAGGCTATCACTTCACTCGTAGCGCAGCGCCTCGACGGGGTTGGCGCGGGCGGTGCGGACCGCACGGTAGCCTACCGCAGCTAGGACTAACATGATGCTGACCATGAGCGGGAGCACGAGAAGATCCCACGAGAAGGGGGCCGCGTACGGATAGCGCTGCATCCACACCGATCGGCCAGCGAAGAGCAGCGGCAGTGCAACGGCGTTGGCCACCAACACCAGCACCATCGTTTCGCGACTAAGCAGCATCCCAATCTGACTGGACGATGCGCCCAATACCTTGCGGATGCCAAACTCCTTCGTCCGTCGCGTAGCGGTGATGTTGATCAACCCAACCAGCCCGAGGATGGCTAGCGCAGCTGCCAGGGCAGTCGCTACTTGCAGGATGTGTGACCATCGCGCCTCGGTGGTATAGTAGCTGGCAAATGCTTCATCGGCAAAAGTGACGGCAGGAGGCTGTCCGGGATGAACATCCGCCAACATCTGATCTAAGCGGCTGAGGGCGGTGTCCAAAGCGTCGGTGGGCATGCGGACGAGCAGGTGGTCGTCTCCGTCAAACATTGGGTGCGACGTGAACACCATAGGGCCGATGGGCAGCTTCAGGTGGGTCAGGTGCGCATCGCGCAGGACGCCAATGACTTGCACATCCCCTATGTTGCGAAAGCGGGAGTCGAAGGTTTGGCCGATGGGGTTGCTCCAGCCCGCCTCGCGCACGAAGGCCTCGTTGACGTACACTGTGTACGGGGTAGCTGATGTTGTGGGCGGCGTGGCCCACGCCAGCCCGAGCACATCGACGAACTGCGAGTCTATGCCGAGTATGCGCACGGGGAGTTCGTCTTCCGATTGTAGCTTCACACCCATCCCCCAGCCCGGTTGATTGCCGGGTAGCGTGCCAACAGTGGTGAAGGTTTGCAAGAGGGGTTCGTTGCGTAGGCGGCTCAGCAACTGGGCTTGAGACGCTTCATCGATGGGAGGCAACGTCACCGTTGCCACCTGCTCGGTGTCGAAGCCGGTATCGGCGGTGCGCAGCCAGTGGACGTGGTGCATGGCTATGTAGGCCGCGCCCAGCATCCCCACAGCCACCACGAGCTGCACGAAGAGCAAGACTCGCCGGAGGCCACCGCGTGCCTGCGTAGGATGGGCCAAGGGAAGGAGCATGAGCATGGGCGCGGTCCGTGCCAGCCGCCACGATGGATACGCGTGCCCTAGCCATACCACGCCGAAGGTGATCACGAACAGCACGACGACGACCCGAAAGCTCCAGACGGTTAGATCGGGCACACCGAGCAAAAGACTGGCTGACGGTGCGCTCCAGAGCGCGACCATGCTGCCAGCTGCAAAGGCTCCCAAGCTCAGGATCATCGCTTCGGCGCTGCCTTCGGAAAGCAAGTGCCGCCGACTGGCACCCAGGGCGCGCCGCAGCCCATAGCCCCTGCGTTGCCGGGTGGCGTGTGCCCAGGTGAGGTTGACGAGGTTGAACAGCGCAACGATGGCCACCAGGCACGCGATGGCAGCAAGCAGGCGTCCGCGCCACACCTGACCTTCGGACGTGATGCCCGCAATGGCGCTGCCGTTAAAGTACACATCGTGTAGCGCCTGTGCGTGAACACGCCCGCTGCTGCCCATGGCTACCTGGGGGAGGCGCAGTTCGTCAGGCCATGCCCTGCTGCCATGCGGCACGCGCACGAAAGTCTGCACACTGTAGCCGTTCCACCAGTGCTGCGCCTCGCCCATAGTGCTGATAGACGCCAACGCCTCGAACTGGATCGATGAGGCGGCTGGCGGGGCAACAGCTATGCCCGTCACGCGGAACACCTGCCTGCTCTCAGTAGCTGTGAGGAGTTGGCCCATCGCAGCCTCGGCTGAGCCGAAGATATCCTGAGCTAGCGACTCGGTGAGAACAATAGCATCGGGTGCGCTGAGGGCCGTCGCTGGGTCTCCTAGGAGTAAGGGGAAGGTGAACAGCGTCAGGAAGGTGGAGTCTGCGGCGTGATACGCGATACGGTGCCACGCGGCCGTCTCGGCCTGCACCCAGACGGGCCGAGGCAACGCAAGGCGCGCCGAGGCCTCTATCGCGGGTACATACTCAGCCAGGACGGGCTGGAGGGGCGCTGGGGTGAGCACGCTCTCCTGGCCCTCGGCGTCGGTCACGTAGAGCCGGGCCAACTGCTCGCTGTCGGCGTGGAAGCGGTCGTAGCGCTGCTCGTGCTCCAAATACGCCAGCACGAACGCGCAGAACGTGAGCGCAACGCCTAGCCCGCCTATCTTGACAAGCGCCTCACCCGGGCGCCGACGCACTTGGCGGACGGCCCATGTCAGGTGGATGCGCCACAGCGCCACGCGTTGCTCTACAGCATCCCAGATGCGCCTGCGGTGCCGGGCCTTCTGCCAGAACGTAGCGTCATACGCCGCCTCGGTGGTGGCATAGTCCCCCACTTCGCGCATTGCCCACTGCCACGCCGCCTCATGATCCAGACCACGCGCTCGGGCGGCGTCCAAGCTATCACGCAGGTGTGCTTCAAGCTCGTCCACATCATCTGCATCGAAAGCGGCGTTCAGGTCCAGAGCGCGACGCCATGTGGCTAGCGCGTGTTCGAGGTTGAACGCAGACATGGGACTACCGGATATCGAAAGATGAAGGGGATGTGGACAAGGGGATGCTACTCGTAGCGCAGCGCCTCCACGGGGTTGGCGCGGGCGGTGCGGAGCGACTGGAGCGCTACGGCCAGCAGCGTCAGCACCAACGCGGCGGCCGCGACGACGGCGAACACGTCCAGGCCGATGTCAATGCGGTAGGCGAAGCGGTTCAGCCACGCCTCGGCGGCAAGGTAGGTGAGCGGCCCTGCGACCAGGACGGCCACAACCACCAAGCCGATGAACTCGCGCCCCAGCAAGCCCAGGATCTGTGGCACTGACGCGCCTAGCACCTTGCGCACGCCGATCTCTTTCGTACGGCGGCTGGCGAGGAAGGCGGTGAGGCCCGCTAGCCCCAGCAAGCCAAGGATGATGGCTAGCCCGGTGAATACCATGCTCAGCCGACCAGCGCGCTGCTCTTCCTCGTAGAGCGCCGCCATCGAGTCATCCAGGAACGCAGGCTGGAAGGGTACATCGGGACGGACCGTAGCCCACGCGGCTTCGGTAGCGGCCAGGGCCTCGGGCAACTGGTCGGCGCGGACGCGGACGACCACCTGGAAGATCCAGCTCCTGGTGCGCTCCACGTTAATCAACAGGGGGCGCATGGTCTCGTGCAAGGAGAAGAAGTGGAGGTCATCGACCACCGCATCGACCACGGTGGGCTCGGTGTAGTACGTCGGGTCCACGACCATCGCCTCGCCAACAGGGGCATCCCACCCCATCCGGTCGGCGGCGGCTTGGTTGATGGCGAAGACGGCATCGGGACCGTCGGGCGCAAACAGCGCTTCCAACTCTGGCGTGGTGATGCCGAGCGCGGCGAAGTAATCCATGTCCACAGTGATCGAGTTGGCGTCGTTGAACACCGTCTCGCTCTCGGCAGCACGGTACTCGATCTGGTTGAACCGAGGCCCCGGCGCATAGCCCGAGCCGACCGCCATCACGTTCGGCTCATCGGCCAGTAGCGCTTTGAACGCGCGGTAATCGCTCGCCTCGCCGATGTCACCCAGTACGAGCACGCCCTCAGTGGCGTAGCCTAGATCGCGCTCGGCCACGAAACGGAGCTGCTGGTTGATGATGAGCGTCAGGCACGCCAGCCCAATGAGCAGCGCGAACTGGAGACCTGTCAGCAGGTGGCGTGGATGCAGGCGTTGGCGTCGTGTCATTGCCCCCCGCTGGAACAGGTCGAGTGCTTCGATGCGGGCCAGCCACACGGCCGGGTACGTGCCCGCGATGAGGCCCGTCAGCAGCGTCACGGCCCCGAGCGCGAGCAGCACTGGGCTGGCACTGGCAAAAGCGAGCGCGCTGGGGGCAAGGCCCATCACCTCAGCCAGATACGGACGGGCCACGACCATCAGCCCGAAGGCAAGCGGCAAGCTGATGGCGGCCAGCATCACGGCCTCCGTGACAAACTGGATCGCCACGGAGCCTCGGCTGGCGCCTGCCACCTTGCGCATCCCGATCTCCTTCCGACGCGCGCCGTACATCGCTGCCGAGAGGTTCATGTAGTTGGTACACGTGAGCACGAACAGGATCAGCCCTGTCAGCAGAAACAGCGTCAGGTAGCGTGGGTCGCCGGGTGGCTTGATGGGGTAGAGCGCGTCGGCGGTGTAGTGCAGGTCGTGCAGCGGTACTAGCCGACGTTCCTGGTAGTTCGGGTCCTCGGCGCGCTCAGGCCGGGCCGCAAACAGTACGTCGGTGGCCAGCGCCGTCACGCGCTCCACGTCGGCTGAGGGACGCAGCTTGGCATACAGGTAGGCGCCCCAGTACGGAATCAGGTAGTCGGCTTCTATGATGTCGAACGTGAGGTGCGAGGCCGACGGTACCCGCTCCACCACGCCGCCCACGCGCCAGTCCACGCCGTCGCGTTGGATCACCTGATCGATGGCGCCAGTGGGGGCGCCGAACATCCGCTCGGCCACATCGCGGGTGAGCAGCACTGTATTGGGCGCCGAGAGGTCGAGCGTGCCCGCTACAGTCTGCAGCGAGAAGAACGTGGCAATGTCAGAGCCGATATTGGTGCTGAGCACCTTGTCTACGGTGTGGCGCTCGCCCTCGAACGTCAGATACTGCGTCCGTGGCGTCACGTGAAACTGCACCGCCGCCTCGACCTCAGCCAGTGCGTTGAGGCCATCCACCTGCGCCAGTTGCTCCTCCTCCGAACTGCGCGCAAAGCTGGGGAAGCCGAGCGTGTGGTACCAGTTGGCGCGGTAGAGGTCGTTGATCTGGTAGATGTGCTCGCTGTCCTCCACGAAGCGGTCGTGGCGCCACTCGTGGTGCGCATACAGCAGGATCAGCCCGCAGCAGGCCAGCCCCAGCGTCAGCCCGGCGATGTTGAGCAGCGCGTAGCTGCGGCGCTTCGCCAGGCTGCGAATGGCCACCTTCATCTGGTTGTGCAGTAGCCCCACGCTCCAGCTGACCAGCCGTGTGCGCTCGGCGGGCTGACGCAGCTTGTCGCGCATCAGCTTGCGGTATTCGCCCTCGGTCTGCGCGTAGTCGCCCACATGCGCCACGGCTGCCTTGAACGCTACTTCTGGTGTGTCGCCCGCATCCAGGCGTTGCGCGAGGTGATCGCGCAGGTGGTTCTCTAGCTCATCCAAGTCATTGGGACCGAAGGCGGGATGGTTGGCGAAGCTCTGCCGCCACGCGGCGATGGCGGTGTTGAGGTTGAAGGAGGGCATGGGCTTGAGGAGGGCTTAGGAAGAAGAGCTTACATCAGTTTTTGTAGCCAAGGGGGCGGCACGTCATTCAATATTGTCATCCCGAGCGAAGGCCGGAGGCCGAAGCCGAGGGATCTCCCACTTTGGGGTCGTGCAATTCGTAACCGAGGGAGATCCCTCGGCTGCGCTCGGGATGACAGTTCTCAAAGCACCAACATCTCTCGGAATGGGCATCACTCGTAGCGAAGCGCATCCACGGGGTTGGAGCGGGCGGCGCGGAGCGATTGGTAGCTCACGGTGGCGAGGGCCAGCAGTAAGGTCAGCAGCGCGGCCACCAGGAAGACGAGGCCGCCGAGGTCGATGCGGAAGGCGAAGCCGTCGAGCCAGTCGTGCATGGTCACCCAGATCACGGGTGCGGCGATCAAGCTACCGATTAGCACCAGCGCCACGATGTCGCGCATCAGCAGCACGACCACCTGCCCCAGCGTGGCGCCCATCACCTTGCGCACGCCGATCTCCTTCGTGCGCTGCGCCACGGTGAACAGCGAGAGGCCGAAGAGCCCGAGGCATGCGACGACAATCGCCAGCAGCGCGAAGAACGAGAACGCCTGCCCGAACTGCTGGTCGCGCTCGTACTGCGCGTTGAAGTGCGCGTCCAGGAAGTAGCGCGTGTACGGGTTGCCCGGGAAGAACGCCTCGTACTGCTGCCCGACATACGCCATCGTCGCCGCGAGGTCGGCGGACTGCACGCGTAGGGTGTAGTAGCTCCGCGAGTTGGGTCGCAGCAAGAAGCCCACAGGCTCATACGCTTGCTTGAGGCCCAGCTGGTGGTAGTCGGCCACCACGCCCACCACGTTCAGCGTGTCGCCACCGCGGATGACAGTCTGGCTGAGCGCCGCCTCGGGCGAGTCAAAGCCGAGGCGTTCCCGCATCGTCTCGTTGATGATCAGCGCGTTCTCCTCCAGCCCGAAGTCGGGGCTGAACGTGCGGCCCGCCAGCAGCTCGTGGCCATACACGTCCAGGTAGTCGTAATCGACGCCCATCTGGTACACCACCGACCGCGCATCGGTGACGGGGTTGCGCGCCTCGTTGGTCCAGTAGATGATGGTGCCAGGGATGCTCATCGACGCCGTCACGCCGCGGATCTCGGCCTGCTGCAGCATGACGTCCTTGAACGCGCTTTGCTGAGCATTGAAGAGCGAGTCGTTGGCAATGACACTCGGACCCTCGACGATCAGCAGCTGCTCCGTGTCGATGCCAAGGTCCTGCTGCTGCATGTAGCGCAGCTGCTGGAAGACCACCAGCGTCCCCGCAATCAGCGCGAACGAGATGGCGAACTGCATCACCACGAGGCCACGCCGCAGCAGCAGCCCCTTCGCCGAGCGGCTGAACGCGCCCTTGAGCACCTGCACCGGACGGTACGCCGAGAGCGCGAACGCCGGATACACGCCCGCCAGCAGCGAGCCGATGGCGAAGAGTGCCCCGAAGATGCCCCAGAAGCGCACATCTTGGAAGAACGCATACGACACCTCGGCGCCCACGAGCCCGCTGAAAACGGGAAGGAGCAGCACCATCAGCCCGAGCGCTAACACGGCCGCCAACGCGTTCATCAGCACCGACTCCATCAGGAACTGCCGGATGAGCTGCCCCTTGGCGGCGCCCAGCACCTTGCGGACGCCGATCTCACGTGCCCGCTCGGTGGCCCGCGCCGTAGAGAGGTTGATGTAGTTCACCCACGCGATGCCGAGGATGAATAGCGCGATGATGCCGAGGAACTGCACGGCCGTGGCGCTGCCGTTGATCTGCATCTCGTACATGATGTCGGACTCCAGGTGGATGCTGCGGAGCGGCTGCAGCAGAAATTCGGTGCGCTCCGATGCGTTCTCACCACCGTGTGTGTCGATGAAGCCGGGCAACTTGGCCGCCAAGAGGGCGGGGTCGGTACCCGGGCGCACGCGGATGTAGTTGTAGAAGTCGTACCACCCCCACGAGGTGTTGACATTGTCGCCCCACTCGTTGACCAGCGTCTGGAACGAGAGCAGCACATCGAACTGCAGGTGCGAGGCCTCCGGCGACTCGGCCACGCCCGTGACCTCATACTCCCACCCGCCCGACACCGTGATGCGCTCGCCGATTGGGCTGGCCGTGCCGAAGTACTTCTGGGCTGTCGCGGCGGAGAGCACCGCCGTGTTCGGGCGGTTGAGCACCGTGTTCGGGTTGCCCACGAGGAGCGGGTACGAGAACAGGTCGAAGAATGTGGAGTCGGCCTGGAAGACATCCGCCTCCTTGAAGCTGCGGTCGCCCTGGGTGATCACCGCGCCGCCGTAGTGCGGGAAGAGCCGTGCGAACGCTTCCACCTCGGGAAAGTCGTCTTGCATAGCTGGGCCGATTTTCGGAAACGACACCGCGCTCTCGTACTCCAGCCGCCCGTCCTTGTACGCGTTGTACTGCACGCGGTAGGTGTCGCCGGCGTGCTCGTGGAAGGCGTCGTAGCTACGCTCGGTGGAGACGTGTTGCAGGATGAGCAGGCTCGCCGCCATGCCCAGCGCAAGCCCGACGGCGTTGAGCGCCACGTAGCCTTTGCGTTTCCAGAAGACACGGAAGGCGATGAGGAGGTAGTTCTTGAGCATGACGGATTCTGAGGAGAGGAGGGGCAGGAGGCGACGTTCGCGGTAGGCTTTGCTCCACCGCACCTTGTCGTATTCGAGCGCCGTGTGTAGCCCGTCGCCAACGTGGCGTCGCGCGTCGGCGAAGGCGGCCTCAGGCGAGCTACCCGCCGCACAGCGCGCCTCGAAGTGGTCGCGCAAGTGATTTTCCAGCTCATCGAGGTCGTCGGGGCTGAAGACATCGCGGTGGGCGTAGGTCTGCCGCCATGTGGCGACAGCGGCATCGAGCTCGAAGGAGGGCATGGCCGAGGAAGGCAAGAGGCGAGAAGATCAGCGGAGGGCGAGGTC